>JBLMVY010000168.1:0-6033 GCA_050256935.1 Candidatus Levyibacteriota bacterium
TGGAACAGCGTGTTGTCGTAATGGCCGTCCTTCACGTACTGGAGGAAGTTGGCGACGGTCGCCGGGGCGTTCTCGGCGTCGAGCTCGATGGTGATGTCGCCGTGGTTCGTGTGCAGTATGACCATGATGGGAGCCTTCAGTGGGACGGCGTGACGATGTGCGCCGATTTGATGAACACGCGCTCGACCGGCACGTCGGAGGCGAACGGGCCGGCGGGGCCGGTCTTCGCATGCGCGATCTTCTCGACCACGTCCATGCCGGCGATGACCTTGCCGAACACCGTATAGCCCCAGCCCTGCGGATCGGGGGAATGGAAGTCGAGGCGCCTGTTGTCGGCGACGTTGATGAAGAACTGGGCGGTCGCGGAATTCGGATCGCCGGTGCGCGCCATCGCCACCGTGCCGGAAACGTTGGACAGCCCGGCCTTGACGCTCTGCTCCGACTCGATCGGGATCGGCGGCCGCGTCGGTTTCTGCCAGAAGCTCGCGTCGTAGCCTCCGCCCTGGATCATGAAGCCCGCGATGACGCGGTGGAACTGCGTTCCGTCGTAGTGCTTCGCCTTCACGTAGGCGAGGAAGTTCTCGACGGTCCTGGGCGCCGCATTCGGATAGAGCTCGAGCTTGATGACCCCGGCCGTGGTGTCGAGCTCGACCTCGGGGTTGGCCGCGAACGCGGGCATGGCGGCGACGCCCAGCGCGAGCGAAGCGGCGATCAGCATGCGACGAAGCATCAGTGTTCTCCTCGATCGGGTTGCATCATCGGCCGGCGGCCTCGGCCTCGCGGATGAGCTTGAGCTTGGCCGGCGCACTGCGATTGCGCTTGTCCAGCGCCACCGTCCGCTCGTACTCGACCTGCGCGAGCCGCGCGTAGACGTCGCCCAGGTTCTCGTGGGCGATCGCGTAGTCGGGCGCGGACTGCACGGCGCGCTCCAGCTCGTCGCGGGCGAGCTGGTACTCGCCCTTGCTCGCGTAGAGGACCGCGAGGTTGTTCCGCGGTTCCGGAAGCTCCGGGAAATCGGCGACCAGGGCGCGGTACTGCGCGATCGCCTCGTCGGTCCTGCCCGCGTCGGCCAGGGCGACGCCCTTGATGAACCGCGCCTGCGCCTCGCGCGGCTGCTCGGCGCTCAGCTTGTCGAGTCGCGCGATCGCCTGGTCGTACTCCTTGCGCTCCAGCAGGTCGCGCGCCTCCCGCAGCGATTGGGTGTAGGCCTTGCGCTGGGCGTCGCTCATGCCGCGCGGATCCCCGGCCGGAGCCTGCGCAGTGGCGCCGTCTGGCGCCCCTGCGGCGCCCTGCGGCGTTGCGGGCACGGTCGCGGTCGCGGTCGGCGGGGCGGCGGGCGCCTCGGCGGCAGCCGCAAACGGCGCCTGTCCGCCGATGCACGCGGCGAGCGGGAACGCTGCGAGAAGATGGAATCGATGGCGGAACATCGGCGGGAATCGCATGGCCGGGGGCGTGGCCAGGCTTGGATTCTAGCGCAGCGACCCGGCGGACGCCGCCGCGCGCAATCCGGCGACGGTCTCGTCGATCAGGCGCCTCGCGATCGAGACGGGACTGGGCAGCTCCGGCGGCAGTGCAGCGACGTCGAACCAGCGGGCGTCGGCGATCTCGTCGCCGTCGGGGGAGAGCTCGCCGCCCGCGTAGCGCGCGGTGTAGGCGATCATCAGCGAATGGGGGAACGCCCACGACTGGCTCGCGAAGTAGTCGAGGCCGGTGACCTCGATGCCGACCTCCTCGCGCACCTCGCGATGGATGCAGTCCTCGATCGTCTCGCCGGGCTCGACGAATCCGGCCAGCGCGCTGTACATGGGCTTGGGGAAGCGCTTCCCGCGGGCGAGCAGCACCTCGCTGCCGCGGGTGACCAGGACCATCATCGCCGGCGAGATCCGCGGGTACGCGACCTGGCCGCAGGCGGGGCACAGCTTCACGCGCTCGTCGTCGCGCTCGCGCATGGGCGCGCCGCAGCGCCCGCAATAGCGATGCGTGCGGTCCCAGTCGACGACCTGGAACGCCCGGGCGGCGAGCGCCAGCAGGTCCTCGCGCATGCGCAGGAACAGCGAGCGCAGTCCCGCGTAGCGCCATCCGGCGGGTGCGCCGGCATCGTTCGCCGCGGCGGCGTCGGGGAGCGTGACCGCGACGCAGTCGACGCCGTGGAGCCGGCCGAGGTAATGGCGGTCTCCCGCAAGCCCGGCGCGCTCGAATTCGGCGAGGGTCGGCACCGTCGGCGCGTCGTCGGCGCCGGCGACCAGCAGCTTCGCGTCGGCGAACGCGAACACCAGCGCGGTTCCGGGCAGCAGGGCGGGGGCGACCTGCGACGGCGCGAAGCCCGCCGGCGTGTGCATCATCCCGCGGCGCCCCGCGCTGCCCCTCGCAGCCGCATGCGGCCCATCGCGCCTAGGCCTTGAGGTCGAGCGGCAGCTTGCGCAGCCGCTTGCCCGTGGCCGCGGCGAGGGCGTTCGCGATGGCCGGCGCGATCGGCGGGACCCCGGGTTCGCCGACGCCCGTCGGCGCGGCCGTCGCGGGCACGATGTGCACCTCGATCGCCGGCATCTCGTTGATCCGCAGCACCCGGTAGTCGTGGAAGTTGGATTGCTCGACGCCGCCGTTCCTGATCGTGATCTCGCCGAAGAGCGCGGCCGACAGCCCGTAGCCGATCCCGCCCTCCATCTGCGCGCGCACGACATCGGGATTGACCGCCAGTCCGCAATTGACCGCGCAGACGACGCGATCGACGGTGAACGACTGGTCGGCATTGACCGTGACCTCGACGACCTGCGCGACTGCGGTGTCGAAGGATTCATGGACGGCGACTCCGCGCGCGCGCTTCGCGCCGTTCTTTCCCGGAGCGAGCGGCTGGCCCCAGCCGGCCTTGTCCGCGGCGAGCTCGAGCACCGACAGGTGCTTCGGCTGCTTCGCGAGCAGCGCCTTGCGGAACGCCACCGGGTCCTTGCCGGCCGTCGCGGCGAGCTCGTCGATGAACGTCTCGGTCGAGTAGGCGGTGTGGGTCGAGCCGACCGAGCGCCACCACTGGACCGGCACGCCGATCTGCGGCGAATGCAGGTCGACGTGCAGGTTGGCGATCGCATAGGGCAGGTTGGCCGCGCCTTCGACCGACGTGGGATCGATGCCGTTCTTGATCATTCCCGCCATCGGCGTGCCGTCCAGGATCGACTGGCCGACGATCCGCTGCTGCCAGGCGACGACGTTGCCGTCGGCATCGAGCCCCGCCTGCAGCGCGTGGTAGTACGCCGGCCGGAAGTAGCCGGCCTGCATGTCGTCCTCGCGGGTCCACACCAGCTTGACCGGAATCCCGCGCTGGCCCTGGGCGGCGAGCCCCTTGACGATCGCCGCTGCCTCGAGCACGTAATCCGAGTTCGGATTGGCGCGGCGCCCGAAGCTGCCGCCGGCATAGAGCTGGTGGATCGTCACCTGCGCAGGCTCGAGCCCGAGGGCCTTGGCGATGGCCCCCTGGTCGACGGTCTGGAACTGCTCGCCGTTCCACACCTCGGCGCGGTCGGCGTCGAGGCGGATCACGCAGTTCATCGGCTCCATCGCCGCGTGCGCGAGATACGGGAACTCGTAGGCGGCATCGAGCCTGTGCGCGGCCTTGGCGAGCGCGCCCGCGGCATCGCCGTCGTTGCGTGCGACGGTGCCCGGCGTGCCGGCGAGTCGCTTGTACTCGGCCAGGATGTCCGACGACGAATACTTGAAGCCGGTGGACTCGTCCCAGTCGATCTTCAGCGCATCGCGCCCGCGCTTCGCATCCCAGAAACCGTTGGCCACCACGGCGACGCCATTGGGCACCTCGACGACGAAGCGGATCCCCGGCAGGCCTTTGAGCCCGTCGGCGCCGATGTTCTTGACCTTCGCGCCGAAGCGCGGCGGATGCGCGACCACGGCGGTCAGCATCCCCGGCAGCTTGATGTCCTGGGTGTAGATCGCGGTGCCCGTCGATTTCGCCCGGGCGTCGCTGCGCGCCACATGCTTGCCGATGTAGACGAAATCCTTCGGGTCCTTGAGCTTGGGCGCCGCGGGCACCGGCTGCCTGGCGGCATCGGCTGCGAGCTCGCCGAAGCTGGCTTTCCTGGCACCGTGGGAGACGACTCCGTTCTTCACGGTGATCGCGTCGACGGGCGCCTTCCAGCGCGCGGCCGCGGCCGCGACGAGCATCGCGCGCGCCGCGGCACCGGCCTGGCGGTACTGCTCGAAGGAGTTGGCCATCGAGCTCGAGCCGCCGGTGCCCTGCATCGGGCCCCACTGCAGGTTGTTGTACAGCTTCGCGTCGGCGGGAGCGCCTTCGACCTTCACCTGCGACCACGCGGCATCGAGCTCCTCCGCCACCAGCGTGGGCAGGCCGGTGTAGGTGCCCTGGCCCATCTCGAGGTGCTTGACGATCACCGTCACCGAGCTGTCCGGCGCGATCCGCAGGAAGGCGTTGGGCGCGAACTCGGGACCGGGGGCAGCGGCACTCGCGGACTTCCCGGCCCCGGCCGTCGCGGACTGCGCCGGCTCGACGCTGAAGATGCCCAGCGTGAGGCCGCCGGCCGTCGCCGCGGTGACCTTGAGGAACACGCGGCGGCTGGCGCCGTCGACCGCGGGCTGCGATGTGAACATGCGCATTGGATTCATCGTCGGCTCCTTCAGCCCAGGCTCTTGCCCGCGTCCTTGATCGCGGCGCGGATGCGCCCGTAGGTCGCGCAGCGGCAGATGTTGCCGGCCATGGCGCCGTCGATGTCGGCGTCGCTGGGATGCCGGTTCTTCGCGAGCAGCGCCGCCGCCGACATCAGCTGTCCCGACTGGCAGTACCCGCACTGCGGAACGTCCAGCCTTTCCCAGGCCGCCTGCAGCGCCTGCGCTTCGCGGGTCTTCAACCCTTCGATGGTCGTGACGTCGGCACCCATCCTGAGCGACGACAGCGGCACCTGGCAGGAGCGCACCGGCTGTCCCTCGACCAGCACCGTGCAGGCGCCGCAAAGCGCCTTGCCGCAGCCGTACTTGGTGCCGGTGAGATTGAGGGAGTCGCGCAGGATCCACAGCAGGGGCGTGTCGCCCGGGACGCTGGCGGCGATGTCGACGCGTGTCTTGTTGACGAACAGGATGGGCATGAGGTGCTCCGGGGACGTCGGGGTCGATGCGAAACCCGCAATTTTAGGCGATTTCCGGTCGCGCCGGCAGGGTGCCCCTGCGTTTGCCGCAGCGCGTGCCGCAGCGCGTGCCCCTGCGTTGCCCCTTCTGCGCGCGGTTCGTTGCCGGGTCCGCGTAGTGGGGAATCCGCATGCGTAACGCTATAATGCGCGGTTCACATGAATTCGACGGGGCAGCACGATGGAAGCGGAACACCTCAATGCGATCGGCAATGCGATCGCGGGCCTGAAGGACAGGACCGCGCAGCTTCGGAGGTATCTTTGACTTCGAGGTGAAGGCGGCGCGCCTGGCCGCGGTCGACCGCGAGCTCGAGGACCCGAAGGTCTGGGACAACCCGCAGCGCGCCCAGGAGCTCGGCAAGGAGAAGAAGGAGCTCGACGGCGTCGTGCTGACGCTGACCGCGCTGCAGTCGGGCCTCGAGGACAGCAGCGAGCTCTTCGATCTCGCCCGCGCGGAAGGCGACGACGCCACGCTCTCCTCGATCGAGGGCGACGTCGCGAAGCTCGAGCGCACGGTCGCCGGACTCGAGTTCCGGCGGATGTTCCACAACCCGCTCGACCCCGGGAACGCGTTCGTCGACATCCAGGCGGGCAGCGGCGGCACCGAGGCGCAGGACTGGGCGTCGATGCTGCTGCGCATGTACCTGCGCTACTGCGAGCGCAGGGGCTACAAGGTCGAGGTGCTGGAGGAATCGCCGGGCGAAGTCGCCGGCATCAAGAGCGCGTCGATCAAGGTCGACGGCGAATACGCCTACGGCTACCTGCGCACCGAGACCGGCGTGCACCGGCTGGTGCGCAAGAGCCCGTTCGACTCCAACGCGCGGCGCCACACGTCGTTCGCCAGCGTGTTCGTCTACCCCGAGGTCGACGAGTCGATCGAGGTCGAGATCAA
>JBLMVY010000169.1:0-3187 GCA_050256935.1 Candidatus Levyibacteriota bacterium
TGCCCCGGCCCCGGCGGGACCCGCGGTCGTCGCGCCGCCGACGGGTACCCGCGCGCCGGACGCGCGAGCAGCCGGCGTCGGCTCGGGTCGCGCCCGCGCGGGGGCGGGAGCAGCGGGGGTCGGAGCCGGTTGCGCCGTCACGTCCAGCGGCTTGGGCTCAGGGCCCTTGGAGGGCACCACCTGCGCGCCGACATCGAAGATCTCGCCGGGTCCGGGCTGGATCTTGGTCGTCGGCGAACGCGGTGCCGCCTGCGTGAACAGCTTCGAATCCTGCAGCAGGGCGACCAGCCTTCCGGCATTCGCCGATTCGCCGCGCAGGACGATGTCGCGCGTCGCCTCCTTGCCGCGTCCGGCGTGGAATTCGAGCTGGGTGAGCCAGGTGTCGTCCGGGAGGATGCGCGTGACGTCGTCGAGCACCTGCACCGTTCCCGGATACCCGTACTTTCGCTGCAGCGCGAAGTTGTAGTCGCTGACCTTGCGCTCGAGCTCGGCGCGCAGCGCCTCCGAAGCTTCCGCGCGATGCCTCGCCGCCTCGGAGACCTTGATCAGGGCGATCGCCTCCTCGCGCTTCTGCCACAACGGGAGCAGGAGCGCGGCAACCGCGAGTACGGCCAGGATGGATGCGGCGACAACGACGGGCCAGCGCGTCCACGCCGACGCTGCGACGCGCCGGTCGTCCGGGAGCAGGTTGACGCGAGAACCCGCCGCGCGCTCCGGCGGATCGGGGACGACGGCGATGACGTTCGCCCCGAAATTCTCCGCGTGGCGCAGCATCGGATCGACGAGCGCCCGGCGGGCGGCGACCAGCTCGACGGCGAGGGTGTTGCGCGAGGCGTCGCGGTCGACGACCGCGGCGTCGAAATAGACCTCGTCGGCCTTGAAGGGCGTATGGCGGTCGATGTCGTAGGCCAGCGCGCGCTGCAGGTCGTCCTCGATGGCGGCAGGAAGCGCAAGCGACTTCCTGAGGACCGCACGCGCCGGAAGTGACACGATCACCTCGGCGCCGGACGATCCGCGGGGAGCGACCGAGGCAAGTGCTGCGCGACCCGCCGACGCCGATGCCTCGCTTGCGTCCAGGGGGATCTTCGCCGCCTCGACCAGCGTCAGGCGCCCGTTGACCTGCGGACGCCACAGCGTCGCGACGTTGCCGTCGAACGCGAGCACCGGTCGCGCCCGCCTGCGCTCGAACGACGCCTTGGCGCTCGCCGGGACGAACGTCCACAGTTCCTGTGCCCACCACTGGCCGAAGCCCGCAAGCCCCAGCCTGCGCGTCAGATCGCGCGTCCGGGCGGCTACGGCAGAGAGCATCGAGTCACTGGCTGGCATCTTTGGCGACGGAAGCTTGGGACACGGCCGACGACGCCCGTGGCGCATCGAGCCAGGCGAGCGTGGTCAGGGGCCTGCGCGGATCGGACGAAGGCCGAACGACGGCTTCGCGGGCGAAGGTTACACCATCGGGCATCGTCGCCTCGGCGCGGATCCGCCAGACCGGCACCGCAGCGCCGATGAACGCCTGTGCGGGCCCGAAAGGCGGTGCCGGGAGCCCCTGCGCCACCGCCTGCCCGCGCTGGGCGAGAAAGGCGTCGACCGCCTCCGGGGTGGCGTTGGGCAGCGCCAGCAGGACGCTGCGCCCCGCGGTCGCGGCGTTGATTCCCGGCTGGCGCGAATACACGGTGATCGCCCGGCGGATGCGCTGGAACACCTCGGGCTTCATGCCCAGCACCCGCGACACCTCGCCGATGGTCTCGAACGGGGCATTCGCCGGCCCGTACTTGAGATTGGCCGCGAGGTATTCGGGCGCTTCGGCCCCGTTGGGCCGGCGCAGGTCGTCCGGGTCGCGCCAGTCTCCGATCGCATCCACCAGCGCCGATGCCGCGGCGTCGTCCATGCCGCCGACGTTCATCAGCAGGCTCTTGATCAGGGCGTCGGGGGCGGCGTTGATGTCGATGCGCGATCCTTCGTCGGTGGCCGACGCGACGATCGAGGCATCCCCGTCCTTCCACGCGTGCGGCTGGCCGTCGAAGGTCCAGGTGCCGACCATCCGCGGACGCATGAGCTCGAAGGCGGTGCGCTCGACGGCGCCGTCGGCCGCCGCTCGCGCCTGGGCGAGCGACACGGCGTTGCGCGCGGCCAGCGCCTCGCTGCGCATGCTGAACGCGAAACCGCTGGCGATGACGGTCAGGAGCACGGCGAGCCACAACGCCATCACCAGCGCGATCCCGGATTGGGCGCGGCGGCTCGAGCGGTGCCGGGCGGTCGTGGCCATCGCCATCAGACGCCCGCGCACTGGCCGCGCGCCTCGTCCCAGGCGCGGCACCCTGCTTCGGGCCCTTCCCGCGGCTCGACATACAGCGTCGGCCACGGACGCCCGTGCCTGGGCGTCACGTCGATGCGGATCAGCAGCGGCAGCCGCTGGGTGTCGTCCCAGCGATCATGCCAGGTCGGGTCGGTCGCCGTCATGTCGCCGGGGTTGCGCCCGTAGTAACGGATCGTGAGCTTGGCGATGCCCTCGGCGAGCACCGAGCGGTCGGCGTTGTCGAATCCGGGCATCGAGGCCGCCGACAGATCGGGGATCACCCGCTCCAGCACCAGCGGGCTCTTGGGATCGTCGGCGTGCACGGCGAGGCGATAGAACCAGATCCCGCCGCCGGCGACGCGCGCGGGCAGCTCCGACGCATAGCGAAGCTCGTCGTTGCTGCCGGAGAACAGCAGCGGGAACTGGACCATCTTGCGCATCCGCAGCGGATGCTCCTGCGCGAGGTTGGTCCGCAGGAAATCCTCGGCGAGGCGCATCGACGACACCGCGTCGGCCTTGGCCTCGCCGCTGTCCGTGCTGCGGCCGGCGAGCTTGAGCGAGCCGAACAGCACGGTGGACAGCAGCGCGAGCAGCACCAGCGCGATCGTCAGCTCGAGAAGCGTGAACCCGGCCTCGCGCGAAGCTGCCATGCTCCGGACGCGCGCCGCGCTCATGCCCTCGCGCGCCGCGCTCATGCCGGATTCCTCGCGCCGATGACGACCGTGGACAGCGAGAGCGTCCGCGGCTTGTCGGCGACACCCGGGAAGCGCACGTCGACGCTGATCCGGAACAGGCGGGTGTTCATCGTCTGCGACGCCTGCTCGAGGTCGGCGCTCACCCCCGGCGGCACGTAGGCGACAACCGACGTTCGCCACTCGATGCGACCGTCGT
>JBLMVY010000170.1:0-9563 GCA_050256935.1 Candidatus Levyibacteriota bacterium
CCCGACCGGCGCAGCAGCTGCAGTGCCTGGTTGACGACGATGCGGGTAAGCCAGGTCGACGGCTCGGCTTCGCCGCGAAAGCCTGCCAGGCCGCGAAATGCGGCGACGTAGGCGTCCTGCAGGGCGTCCTCCGCTGCGGCATCGTCACGCAGGATCGCGCGCGCCGTCCGGAACAGCCTGCGGTTGTGGCGGCGCATCAGCGCCTCGAAGGCCGCGCGGTCGACGCCGCCGCCCCTGGGCAACGATGGGTCCTGCGTCACGGGTCGGGTCGGGGGTCGGCTGTCGGGAGCGGTCATGGCGTCGTCGCAGGGGGCCTTCCCGCAATTCGATGCACCGACGTGCGTCCGCGTTCCCGGCCGGTCGCCCAACCGGGCCGGCCGGCGCGGGCGCCATCGCAACTCACGGGTTGGAGCGTGCCCCGCACGCGGATGATAGTCTGGGGAAGGACGACCCCGGTGCGTGGCAGGATCCGGCCACGCCATTGCTGCAGGAATCCATGCCCGACCGCCGCCCCGACGACTGGCGCTTCTGCGTCGCCCCGATGATGGACTGGACCGACCGGCACTGCCGGTACTTCCTGCGCCTCATCTCCCGGCGCGCACGCCTGTACACCGAGATGATCACGGCGCCCGCGCTGGTGCACGGCGACGTGCCGCGGCACCTCGATTTCGATCCTGCCGAGCATCCGCTCGCGCTGCAGCTGGGGGGCAGCGACCCGCAGGCACTGGCGCGGGCCGCCCGCCTGGGCGAGCGCTGGGGTTACGACGAGATCAACCTGAACTGCGGCTGTCCGTCCGAGCGCGTGCAGACCGGCAGCTTCGGCGCCTGCCTGATGGCCGAGCCGGCGCTGGTCGCCGACTGCGTGCGGGCGATGCGCGATGCGGTCGGGGTTCCGGTGACCGTCAAGCACCGGATCGGGCTCGATCACGACGAGGGCTACGCGTTCGTCCGGGATTTCGTCGGCACCGTGGCCGACGCCGGCTGCAGCGTGTTCATCGTCCACGCGCGCAACGCGGTGCTGAAGGGCCTGTCGCCGAAGGAGAACCGCGAGATCCCGCCGCTGCGCTACGACGTGGTCGGGCAGCTGAAGCGCGATTTCCCCGCGCTGACGCTGGTCCTCAACGGCGGGCTCGCCGACTGGGACGCGATCGAGCGCGAACGCCGGCGGGTCGACGGCGTCATGCTCGGGCGCGCGGCTTACCACGATCCCTACCTGCTCGCCGAAGCCGATCGGCGAATCTTCGGAGATCCGACGCCGCCGCGTTCGCGCGCCGAGGTGATGGCAGCACTCGCCGACTACGCGAAGCGCCAGCTTGCGCAGGGCACGGCGCTGCGCTCGATCGCGCGGCACGTGCTCGGCCTCTATCACGGTCTCGCCGGCGGGCGTCGCTTCCGGCAGGTGCTGTCGGATGCCGGACGGCTGAAGGACGCCGACGCGTCGCTGTTCGTCGAGGCGCTGCAGTCGGTCGAGCCGCGGGCCTGACCGCGGTCGCGGCCGCCGGAGCGGGCGCCGGGTCAGCGGCCGGGCATGTCGTCGGCGATGTAGGCGCGGATGATGCCCTGGAAGTCGGCGTCCGCGCGCATGCCCAGCGCCGGGCCGAGCCTGGGCGCGAAGTTCGCGGGCCAGGTCGAGACGATGCGGTCGATGGCGGCGTCGTAGCGCCAGTGGACGCGCGCCGCGACGTCGTCGCCGGCGACCGCGCGCAATGCCTCGACCATCTCGCCCACGCCCACGCACAGGCCCGGCACGTTGACCGAGCGCGTATGGGTGAAGCCGGACGCGGGCGCCTCGTGCCCGATGATCATGTTGTCGATGACGGTGCGCGGCGAGGTCACCCACATCCGGGTCGCCGGGGCGACCGGGCAGTCCGCATCGAGGCCCGCCAACGGTTCGCGGACGATGCCGCTCGCAAACGACGATGCGGCGCGGTTGGGCTTGCCGGGGCGGACGGTGACGGTGGGCAGCCGCAGGCTGCGCCCGTCGATGAACCCCTTGCGCGTCATGTCGTAGACCAGCAGCTCGCCGATCGCCTTCTGGGTGCCGTAGGACGCCTGCGGCATCAGCGGTGCGTCGTCGGGGACGGGGTCGGGCAGCGGGCCGCCGAAGACCGCCAGCGAGCTCGCGAACACCAGCTTCGGCGGCTGCGCGAGCCCGCGGCAGCGCTCGAGCAGCCACCGCGTCGCATCGAGATTGATGCGCATGCCGATGTCGAAATCGGCCTCGGCCTGTCCGCTGACCACCGCGGCCAGATGGAACACCGAGTCGGCGCCGGCGGCGAAAGCCTGCGCGATGCAGGCGGGGTCGGCGAGATCGCCAGTCTGGCAGGCGATGCGCGGGTCGTCGATGCGCACCGCCGGGGGCTGCACATCGAGGAGCAGGATTTCGCGGATCTCGCGCGCGACACCCCGCGCGTCGGTCAGGGTCCCGCGTTCGAGCAGCCGGCGCGCGAGCCTCGACCCCAGGAATCCGCCGCCGCCGGTGATGACGATGCGCATCCGGCTATGATAGCCCGCGCCCGCGCCGGCGCCGATCGACGGCCTCGCGCGACGGCTACGCGGTGACGCCCGGGTTCCTGCCGGCGCTGCGGACGAGGGTGTCCCTGACCGGCCGGTTTTCCCGCCGGCAATGCTAATATGGGTTTCCCGAATACCCGCGGCGCCGCTTCGATCCGTCACACCTGCTTCCGCGTGACGCGCTTTCTCCCCCGATGACTTCACCGGTCGCGCCGCGTCGCCTGACCATCGCGACGCGCGAATCCGCACTCGCCCTGTGGCAGGCCGAGCACGTGCGTTCGCGCCTGGAGTCGCTGCATCCGGGCACCACGGTCGAGCTCTTGGGGATCACCACCCAGGGAGACCGGGTCCTCGATCGCCCGCTCGCGACCATCGGGGGCAAGGGTCTGTTCATCAAGGAGCTCGAGACCGCGCTTCGCGAGGGCCGCGCCGACCTCGCCGTGCATTCGCTCAAGGACGTCCCGATGGACCTGCCGGAAGGCTTCGTCCTCGGCGCGATCACCGCCCGCGAGGATCCGCGCGACGCCCTGGTCTCCAACGGGCACGACACCCTCGATGCGCTTCCCGAGGATGCCGTCCTCGGCACGTCGAGCCTGCGGCGCGAGGCGCAGTTGCGCGAGCGTCATCCGCGGCTGCGGATCGAATCGCTGCGCGGCAACGTCAACACCCGGCTGCGCAAGCTCGACGAGGGCGGGTACGCCGCGATCGTCCTCGCCGCGGCGGGGCTGAAGCGCCTCGGTCTGGGCCTGCGCATACGCGCGCTGCTCGATCCGGACGAGAGCCTGCCCGCGCCGGGGCAGGGAGCGCTCGCCATCGAATGCCGCGCCGACCGCCCCGACGTCGTGGCGGCATTGCGTCCGCTCGCCGACCCGGCGACCACGCTCGCCACCGCCTCCGAGCGGGCCTTTTCGCGCGCGCTGGGCGGCAGCTGCCAGATGCCGCTCGGCGGTTATGCCGAATGGGAGGAGGGCCGGCTGTGGCTGCGCGGCCTGATCGCGACCCGGGACGGACGCGACGTGCTGCGCGGCGAGATCGAGCAGGCGGTCGGCGATGTCGCCGCCGCCGAGGATCTCGGACGCGCGCTCGCCGACGATTTCCTCGCTCGCGGCGCGCATCGCTTCGCGACGGCCGTCTGAAGGCGCCGATGGACGTCTACCCGCTTTCCGCGCCGCCTCGCGAATCGTCTCCGCTCCAGGGCGTAGGCGTGATCGTCACGCGTCCCCAGCGCCAGGCCGCCGTGTTCGCGGCGAAGATCGCCGCCGCGGGCGGCTCGCCCGTGATCTGGCCCGCCGTGGTGATCCTGCCACCGGTCGACACCGTGCTGCTCGCGCGGGCCCATGCCGAGATCGCCAGCTACGACATCGCCGTCTTCGTCTCCGCCAATGCCGTCGAATACGGCGCCCCGCCGGCGAGCGCATGGCCGCGGCATCTGCTCACCTTCGCGCCGGGGCCCGGCACGGCCGAGGCCCTTGCCGGCGTGGGAATCGCGGGCGCGCGGGTGCCCACGGTGTCGCACGACAGCGAGGGCCTGCTGCAGATGCCCGAGCTCGCCGAGCTCTCCGGCAAGCGCGTCGTCGTGTTCCGCGGCGAGGGTGGCCGCGAATTCCTGGGCAACGCGCTGCGCGCGCGGGGCGCGACCGTCGACCACATTCCCTGCTACCGGCGCGTCGCGCCGCAGTCGGGGACCGAAGGATTGACCGAGGCGATCCGGGAGGATCGCGCCCATGCGCTGACGCTGACCTCGGCCGAGGGGCTCGACAACCTCCTCGCTGCGCTCGGCGCCGCGGGCCTCGCGCTGCTGGCGAGGCTTCCGGCGTTCGCCGGCCATCCGCGGATCGCCGAGCGCGCCCGCGAGCGCGGCCTTTCCGCAGTCGAGACCTCGGGCGGCGATGCGGGCATGCTCGCGGGAATGCTCGAGTGGTACCGCGCGCATCCACGCACGCCCTGACGCCACGCGAACCTACGCAGGAGCCCCCATGCCCGACGTCGACATCCTCGTCACCGCGGCGCTGCCGCCGTTCCTCTACGATCCGCTGCGGGCCGATTACCGCTGCCACGACTATTTCCTGGCGGACGACAAGGCTGCCTTGCTCGCGCAGGCGGCCGCGCAGGTGCGCGGGCTGGTGCAAGGCGGCGGGACGATCACGCCGACCTCGCTCCTCGAGCAGCTGCCCAGGCTCGAGATCATCTCGGTGTTCGGCGTCGGCTACGACGGGGTCCCCGTCGACTATTGCCGCGCGCGGGGCATCAAGGTCGGGCACACCCCCGACGTCCTGACGGACGACGTCGCCGATGTCGCGGTCGCGCTGATCCTGATGACCGGTCGCGGCTTCGTGCGTGCGAACCGCTTCCTGCATGCAGGCGAGTGGAAGAAGCGCGGCCCCGAGCTCACGGCCAAGCTCGGCGGCCGCACCGTCGGCATCCTCGGCCTGGGTCGCATCGGCAAGGCGATCGCGCATCGCGTCGAGGCGATGGGGATGTCCATCGCCTACACCGGCCGCAAGCCGCAGGACGTCGCCTGGCGCTATGTTCCCGACCTCGAGACGCTGGCGCGCGAAGCCGATTACCTGGTCGTCGCCTGTCCCGGGGGCGCTGCGACCCACAACCTGGTCGACGCGCGGGTGCTGAAGGCGCTCGGTCCCGAGGGCACGCTGATCAACATCGCGCGCGGCTCGATCGTCGACGAGCCGGCGCTGGTGCGCGCCCTGGCCGACGGCACGATCAAGGGGGCGGGGCTCGACGTGTTCGCGGACGAGCCCAACGTCCCCGACGCCCTGCTCGCGCTGGACAACGTGGTGCTGCTGCCCCATGTCGGCAGCGCGACGCGGGAGACGCGCAAGGCGATGGGCGACTTGTGCAAGGCGAACCTCGACGGCTGGTTCGCGAGCGGCAGGCTGCCGGCGTCGATTCCCGAGCTGCGCTGAGGCCCGCGCGCGGCCGCCCTCCGGCCGCGTTCAGTCGTGCATCGCGCGGGTGGAGACGGCGGAGGCGGCGTCCGTCCGCGACGATCCGCGGAACATCACGATGAACAGCGCCGCGACGACGAACGCCAGCGCCACCCATTCGGTCGCGCCCGGGCGCTCGCCCAGCAGCACCATGCCGGAGAACACGCCGACGACCGGCACGGGCAGCGACGACAGCGACGACACCGCGACCGGCAGCCTGCGTGCGAGGGTGAACCACGCCCAGTTCGCGAGGGTCCCCGCGAACACGATGTTGTAGGCGATCGCGAACCAGCCGCGGCCCGACAGCGCCGCGAGCTCGGCGGCGAGCGGCTTCGGGTCGAATGCCGGGACCAGGATCACCAGCGGCAGCCAGCCCAGCAGCATCATCCATCCGGTCAGCGTCGCCTGCGGGATCGGCAGCGGCCACTTGCGCATCAGCGCGGTGCCGAAACCCCAGGACAATGCCGCGATCAGGATCAGCATCACCCCGACCGGCGCGCTCTTCAGCACCCGGACCTGGTCCGCGACCAGCAGCGCCATCCCCGTCATGCCCAGCGCGAGGCCGGCGATCTTGCGTCGCGACAGCGGCTCGTGCAGCACCAGCGCCGCGCAGAGCGTCGCCCACAGCGGCATCGTGTAGGCGAGGATCGCGCTGCGACCCGACGACAGCTGCTGGACCCCGAACAGGATGAAGCCGTTCCAGCCCGCGATGTTGAACAGCGCGAGCCACGCGAGCTTCCCCCAGTGCCGGCGCGCCACGCGGACCGGCTCGCCGGCGACCTGCGCAACCAGCAGCAGCCCGAGGCCGGCGAAGGGCAGGGTCAGCGAGCGGAACGTCAGCGGCGCCAGCTCGCTGACGCCCATCTTGAGGATCGGCCAGTTGCACCCCCAGAGCAGCGTCAGCGCGGCGACGATCGGGATCGTTCGCGCGTTCAGGGACGCTCCCCGTACTTGCTCTGGTGCAAGGCCCGCGCCTGCGTCACCCAGGCGTCGCGGCGGATCCGTCCCGGGAATTCGGCGAGCCTCGCGTCGATCTCGTCGATGTCGCGCTCGCTCCAGCGCGCGATCTGCCGGTAGTGGGTGATGCCCAGCTGGTAGAGCATGCGCTCCAGCGCCGGTCCTACGCCGACGATCAGCTTGAGATCGTCGGGTGCGCCGGGAGCGTCCAGCAGCGGCGGCGGGGCGTTGCGCTCGATGTCCACGACGATCTGCCGATAGCGAGCAGTCTCGCCCAGCGCATCGGCGAGCCGTGCCAGGAGCCGGTGCCGGTCCTCTGCGAGTTCGACCCATTGCGACACCGGCGGGGCGGCAGGCGGTCCCGCATGCGCCGCCGGCGGCGCGGGCGGTGTGGGAACGG
The DNA here is from genome assembly GCA_050256935.1 of Candidatus Levyibacteriota bacterium. Classification (GTDB taxonomy): domain Bacteria; phylum Pseudomonadota; class Gammaproteobacteria; order Burkholderiales; family Casimicrobiaceae; genus VBCG01. The sequence continues at coordinate 6,817 of JBLMVY010000170.1, forward strand.
GTGCGACCGTCCGTTCCGACGGCCACGGCATCGGCTTGCGGGCGGCACGCTCGCCGCGCATCCGGCCGATCCGATAGGCAACGGCGACGGCGGCAGCGAGCGCGATCAGCGCAACAAACGTGAGACCGTTCACGGTAATCGGAGTGTCGCCGGGGGCAGGGGCATGCGCGGGGCGCCGCCGCCCGCGATTGTATGCGAGCCCGCCGGCGCGGCCAATTCGCTCGCCGCCGAAAGCGCACGCGGGCGGCTGCTAGAATCGACTCGGGTATCGACCATGCAGACATCGTCCGGGACCGAATCGGATCGCAATCCAGCGGGCGCACCGGCTGCCGTGGTGCCGCCGGGCGCGTCCCCGGGGGATGCGCGTCCCGCCGCCGGCACGCCGGCGGCGCTGCGTGTGCTGTGGCTGGTCGTCATCCTCGCGATCGCCGCCGGCGGCTATGCATGGGTCGACCAGCGGCGCGCTGCGCAGGCGCTGCAGGGCGAGATCGCGCGCCGCCTCGCCGACGCCGATGCCGCGCTCGCCCAGGCACGGGCACGAGCATCGGACATCGCCGACCAGCTGCGCGAGGCGCAGGGGCAGCTCGCATCGCTGGAGACCCGGGTCAACGAGTCCCAGGCCCAGCAAGCGTCGCTCGACGCGCTCTACCGCGATCTCGCACCGTCGCGCGACGAGCTGGCCCTGACCGAGATCGAGCAGATCCTGGTGCTCGCGAGTCAGCAGCTCGCGCTCGCGGGCAATGTCCAGGCCGCGCTCAACGCCCTCCAGGTCGCCGACGGCAAGCTCGCCCAGCTCGATCGGCCCCAGTTCGGGCCGTTGCGGCGCGCGCTTGCGCACGACATCGACCGGCTGAAAGCCGTTCCGTATGTCGATGTCGCGGGCATCTCGATCAGGATCGACCAGGTCGTCGCCGCCATCGACACGCTTCCGCTCGCCCGCGACGAGCGGATTCCGCCTTCCCCGCCGCCCGCGGCGCCGGTCGACGAATCGGCATGGCGCCGGTTCCTGCGCGAGCTGTGGGCGCAGCTCGGGGACGTCGTGCGCATCGAAGTCACCAACCGCCCGGCGGCGCCGCTGGTCACGCCGGAGCAATCGTTCTTCCTCCGGGAAAACCTCCGGCTGCGCCTGCTCTCCGCGCGCATTGCGCTGCTCTCTCGCGACGATCGCAGCTTCAAGGCCGACCTGCAGGCCGCCACCGCCTGGCTGCGCGAATATTTCGACCCCACCGCCAAGCCGGTGCAGTCGGCGATCGCGACCCTCACCCAGCAGGCCGCGGTGACGATGCCAGGTCACATTCCGGACCTCTCGCGAAGTCTGGAGGCCGTGCGCGTGCTCAAGGCCGCCGGTGAGCGCGTCGAGGGCCGCGCACCGGCCCGCGCACCGGCCCGCGCGAGATAGCGAAGCCGTGCGTGCATTGCTCGCGTTCCTGCTGCTCGCTACCGCGGCCGTCGCCCTGGCGATGCTGTTCAGGCTCAACAGCGGCTACGTGCTCTTCGTCACCCCTCCCTACCGGATCGAGCTGTCGCAGAATGCGTTCATCGTCCTGACGGTGCTGGCCTTCGCGGCCGTCTACGCGCTGGTGCGCGCGGCCGTTCGCCTGTCGCAGATGCCTGCCGACGTGCGCGAAGCGCGCAGGCGGCGACAGGCCGAGCGCTTCCGCGCCAAGCAGGATGCCGCCGTCGTGGCGCTGATCGAGGGTCGCCATGGCAAGGCCCGCCAGTACGCGCAGGAGGCCCTCGCGATTCCGAATTCGTCGGCGGTTCCGGCGCTGGTCGGCGCGCGCGCCGCGCTCGAGACACGCGATTACGCGGCGGCGTCCGCGATGCTCGAGCGACCCGACGCCCAGGCGACCAAGCTCGCAGTGCCGCGGCTGATGCTCGAGGCTGAACTCGCACTCGAGCGGGGGCAGCCCGCCGATGCGCTGGCGCGCCTGGCCGAGCTCAAGAGCGAAGCCGGGCTGCACACGGCTGCGCAGCGCCTGGAGCTGCGCGCGCTGACCGCCGCCGGCCGGCCGGGCGAGATACCGCCGCTCGTCGATCAGCTGGTCAAGCGCAAGGTCTACGATCCGCAGCAGGGCGAGGCGCTGCGCGCGGGCGCGCACGCGGAGGCGCTGAAGGGATTCACCCACGACATCGCAGGCCTGCGCGCGTACTGGGCGCGCGTCGCCGACGGCGATCGCCTGCAGCCCAGGGTCGCTAAAGCCGCGGCCCGCAGCTTCCTGGCGCTCAACGGCGACCGCGAAGCCGCGGAGATCCTGGTCAGGAGCCTCGAGCGGCATTGGGATGCCAGCCTGCTGCTGTTGTACGCGCAGTGCCGCGCGCCCGATGCGACGCGTCAGCTCGAGATCGCCGAGCGCTGGCTCACGACCCACAACCAGGACGCGACGCTGCTGTTCGTCCTCGGACGCCTGTGCGAGCGCCAGCAGCTCTGGGGCAAGGCGCAGACCTACCTCGAGGCCAGCCTGGCGCTGGACAACCACTGGCGCACGCATGTCGCGCTGGGCGAGATGCAGGCCAGGCTGGGACGGCACGACGAGGCGGACGCGCATCTCGCGGCCGCGCTGCGGCTGGCGCTCGCAGCCCTCGATGCGGCCGAGTCATGACCCCGTTTGTCCGGCTTCCGCCGCGGCGGCGTAGGTGAAGCTGTCGGCGAAGAATTCGTCAGGCGGCAGGTTGCGCTGCGCCGTGAAATCGCGACGCGCCGCCTCGATCATCGGCGGCGCGCCGCAGGCGTAGACCTGGTAGCC
>JBLMVY010000171.1:0-2717 GCA_050256935.1 Candidatus Levyibacteriota bacterium
GGGCAGGGCATGAACGTCTCGATGCAGGATGCGTTCAACCTCGGCTGGAAGCTCGCAGCGGTCCTCGAAGGACGCGCCGGGCCGGACCTGCTGCGCACCTATTCGGTCGAGCGGCACGCGATAGCGAAGCGCCTCATCGATTTCGACAGGGAATGGTCGAAGATCATGGGATCGCCGCCGAAGGATCCGCAGCATCCCGAGCGCGGAGGCGTCGATCCTGCCGAGCTCCAGGCGTATTTCGTCAAGTCGCTGCGCTACACGGCCGGTGTCGCGACGCACTACGCGCCCGAGACCGCTCTCACCGCGCAGTCGACGCACCAGGAGCTCGCCAGGGGCTTCACCATCGGCACGCGCTTCCACTCGGCCCCCGTCGTTCGCGTGGCCGATGCGCGGCCGATCCACCTCGGTCATGTCGCCCGGGCCGATGGCGCGTGGCGGCTGTACGCGTTCGCGGATCGCAGCGGAGCGCGGCTGCGCGCGCTCGCCACGTTCCTCGGCGAGTCGCCGGACTCCCTGGTCCGGCGGTTCACGCCTCCGGGCGCCGACATCGACAGCGTCATCGACGTTCGCGCGGTGTTCCAGCAGGGCCACCGCGACCTCAAGGTCGAGGAGTTGCCTTCGATCCTGCTTCCGCGAAAGGGACGCTTCGGATTGATCGACTACGAGAAGGCGTTCGCCCCGGATCTCAAGAACGGCCCGGACATCTTCGACCTCCGCGGCATCGATCGCGAGCAGGGGGCGATGGTCGTCGTACGCCCCGACCAGTACGTCGCGAACGTGCTCCCGCTCGACGCACACGGCGAGCTCGGCAGGTTCTTCGCGGGATTCCTGATCGATCGACGATAGCGCGGGCGACTCCGTGCGGCAGTGAGGAGCGAGTGGCCGGAAGCGTGGCACTCGCTCCTCGCAGCTACGCAACGGCGGCTGCGGCTGACGGCGGCGGACGACGAATTCATGCGGGCCGCGGCAGGCTCGCATCGAGCGGCAGGCGCGTTCCCGGGCTGCGCGAAGCCGCGGTCCCGGGTCTACGAAGGTTCGAGCTTGCGGAGATCGACGACGGCGATGGTTTCCGCGCGCGCCGCGCCTGGCGAGGCTTGCTGCGAGTCGGCGGCGCGGCGGCGCATTCCGCCGGCGGATCGGGACGCGCGCTCCTGACCATCCGACAGCAGCTCGTGAACGGGCGCCAGGGCCTCGACCCGGCGGGCGACGCTCTTCAGGACCGTGAGGATGGGGACCCCAAGCAGCAGGCCCCAGCCTCCCCACAGCCACCCGAAGAAGAATACGCCCACGAAGATCGCCACGGGGTTCATCCTGGACGCGCGCCCCTGCAGCAAGGTGGCGAGCACCATTCCGATGGTGGCGGCGATCGCCGCCACGACGCTCATGACGATCGCCGCGTGGCCAAAGCTGCCGGTGTCGACGAACGTCGCAATGCCTGCGACCGCGGCGGAGACCAGGGCGCCGGCATAGGGAATGAGGTGAAGCACCCCGGTCGCCATCCCGAGCGTCCAGGCGTCGCGCACGCCGAGGAGCAGGAGCGCCGCTGCGGTGGCCAGTGCGATCAGCGCGTTGGACACCAGGATGGTCATCACGCATGCGCGGATCTGGACGTCGATCTCGTTCAGCACTTCGACCGCGAGCCTTCTGCGCGCCAGGGAGGCGCCGGCGATTCTCACGATCTTGCGTCGGAACGTGTCGCCTGCCGAAAGCAGGAAGAGCGCCAGCAGCAACGCGAGAAAGATCGCCGCGAATGCGTCGAGGACATCGCCCGATCGATCGGCAACGAAATCGCGAATCCAGCCGGAGACCCCCGCGGCGGGCGGAGGCGGGTCCGAAGGCGCCTTGCCCGACGCTTCGGCCGCTGCCTTGTCGAGTTCCGCCGCCGCGTCCTTCATGTGCGCGATGGGGCCCGGGGGTTGGTGCGCGGCGCTCGAGACGGCGTGCCGCAGCTTGCGCGCTGCCACCGGAAGTTCGGCGACCGCGCCGCTCAGGCTGCTGCGCGCTGCATAGGTCCCGGCAAGTGCGGCTGCCACGAGCAGGGCGATGACCAATGCCGCCGCACAGACGCGGGGAACCCCCATCGTCTCCAGTCTCCCGACCGTCGGGCGCAGCGTGTAACTGAGCAACATCGCCAGCACGAGGGGGACGAGGAATGGCTTGGCGACGCGTGCGGCGGCAATTGCGGCGACGATCGCGACGACGACGAGGGCGGTCTCCATGCGCGAGGAGGCATGCGCGCGGATTGACGCATCGACGGTGGAACACGGTGCTTGGGCGCAGTCGTCGATCGCGGCACCGGTCGTCGCCGGAGCGGCATTTTGCGTTGTCATGTGCGATCCAAGGGTGAGTGGTCGACTCGAATGCCGCGGCGACGCGGTCCGGGAAACCAGACCGGGGTGCGAGGGTCGGGGCCCGTCACTGCCTCCGCTCGCGTGCTTCGTGCTGGATCGCGCCGCCGAGGTGCGATAGGTCCTTCCCCGCGCCCTCGACGGTGTTGCAGCCGGTCAGCGTCACCGCCGGAAAGGACACGACCAGGAGCACACCCAGGAAGACGAGAATTCGCTTGAACATCGTTGTCCCTCCTTTTCGAGATGCCGGGCGCCAACGGCGGGCGTCCGGTCGATTTCAGGAGGATTCTCGCGGGCCTTGCGCGCCTTGGCCTCCGGAAGATGTCCGGTTTGCCTGTAGGCATATGCCCACATCCAGCGTAGGACGGC
>JBLMVY010000172.1:0-5151 GCA_050256935.1 Candidatus Levyibacteriota bacterium
GGTGGTCGCCGCGGTCATGATCGCGGTGCTCGCGGTCGCCACCGGCCTGGTCGCCGTCGCGGTGCTGGCGATGCCGGTGATCGTGCGCACGGTGGCGTCACGGCATTTCCCGGCGCTCGCCGAGCACGATGGCGGCACCGTCGCGGGCAGCCTCGCGAACGCGCTGGTCGCGGTCGCGATCTTCCTTCCGCTGTGGCTGCTGACCCTGCCGCTGCTCGCCTTTCCTCCGTTGTATGTCGTTGCGTCGCTTGCGCTCAATGCGTGGCTGACGCAGCGGATGTTCCGTTACGATGCGCTGGCGCTGCACGCCCGCGCCGGCGAAATCCGGACCGTGCTGCGCCGTGCCCGGGGCCGGCTGTTCGCGCTCGGCCTGCTGCTGTCGCCGCTGTCGCTGGTGCCGGTCTTCAACATCCTCGTGCTGCCGATCTATGCGGGAATCGCGTTCGCCGAGCTGTGCCTCGCCGAGCTCGTCGCATTGCGCGGGAGCGCGCCTGCAGGGAGTCCCGCATGAACGCGCTGGAGGGCAGTGGCAGGTGGTTCGACGAGGTTCGCGCGGGCGACAGCTTCGCCAGCGCGGTGACCGTGACCGAGACCCATCTCGTGCTGGGGGCGGGGCTGATCGGCGACTTCAATCCGCACCACACGAATGCCGAATTCGCCAAGGGAACGCGCTACGGCACGCCGATCCTGCACGGGATGATGACCTCGGCGATCATGGGGGCCGCCGTCGGCATGTATTTCCACGGCACCGCGATCGCCTATCTCGAGCACCGGGCGCGATTCCTCGCGCCGGTGCGCGCCGGCGACACGCTGACGTCGCGATGGACGGTCACCGAGCTGATCCCCAAGCCGGCGCATCGCGGCGGCATCGTCGTGCTCGCGGGCCAGGGGACGATACAGGACGGGACGCGGGTGGCCGAGGCCGAGGCGAAGATGCTGGTCGCCGCGCGCTGACCGGGACGACGGGAGCGGCGGCGCCGGGTCGCCCGGTCAGTCGGCGAGCGCGCGCACGCACTGCGCGACCAGGTCGGGGCCGCGGTAGATCAATCCGGTGTAGAGCTGGACCAGCGATGCACCGGCCGCGATCTTCTCGCGCGCGTCGTCGGCGCAGAGGATGCCGCCGACACCGATGATCGGCAGTGCGCCGGCCAGCGCGTCGGCGAGAATGCGCAGCACGGTCGTCGAGCGCTCGCGCAGCGGCGCGCCGGACATTCCGCCGGCCTCGTCGGCATGCCGCCTGCCGGCGACGCCGTCGCGCGCGACCGTCGTGTTGGTCGCGATCACCCCGTCGACCCGCTGCCGGACCAGCAGCCGCGCGATCCCGCGCACCGCGTCGGGCTCGAGGTCGGGTGCGATCTTCACCGCCAGCGGCACGCGACGCCCGCGCGCGTCGGCCAGGCGGTCGCGCTCGGCGACGATGCGCTCGAGCAATGCCGAGAGCGCATCCTCCGCCTGGAGATCGCGCAGGCCCTTGGTGTTGGGCGACGAGATGTTGATCGTCACGTAGGTCGCGCAGTCGTGGACGGCCCGCAGGCAGGTCACGTAGTCGTCGGCCGCCCGCTCGTTGGGGGTGTCGAAGTTTTTGCCGATGTTGACCCCCAGCACGCCGCGATAGCCCGAGCGACCGACGTTGGCGACGAAGCGCTCGACGCCGAGGTTGTTGAACCCCAGCCGGTTGATCAGCGCCTGCGCCTCGACGATCCGGAACATGCGCGGTCGCGGGTTGCCGGGCTGCGGTCGCGGCGTCACCGTTCCCGCCTCGAGGAAGCCGAAGCCCAGCGTCGCCAGGCCCGCGAGATGCTCGGCGTTCTTGTCGAGGCCGGCGGCGAGCCCGACGCGGTTGGGGAAGCGGATGCCCATCACGTCGACGGGCGAGGAGGGCAGGCGCGGTGCGAAGAGCTGCGCGACGCCGCTGCGGGCGGCGGCGTCGAGGCCCGCGAACGCGATCTCGTGCGCCAGCTCGGGGTCCGCCGCGAACAGCAGCGGGCGAAACAGCGGATAGAGTTTGTGCATCGGCGCGCAGCCCCGCGCGAAGCCGGATGGCGAGTGCGCGAGAGGCGCGCGATGATACCATTTGCGCAACGCCCGCCATGATCGATCCGTCGCGCCGCCGCATGCTCGCCATTCTCGCGACGGCGCTTGCCGCCTGCGCCTCGGCGGCGGCGATCGAGCGCGCGGCCGCGGCCCCGCGGCACAGGCCCGGTGCGACCGCCACGGGCTACGCCGGTCGCCGCGACGTGCGCGGATTCATCGACGAGCTGGTCCGCGACGATGGATTCTCGCGGGCGAGCCTGCGGCGCTGGCTGGGCGACGCGCGCTACCAGAAGAAGATCGTCGATGCGATGCAGCGCCCGCTGCTCGCGCCGCCGAAATGGTACGAATACGCGCCGCGATTCCTGAACGAGCAGCGCATCGGCGCCGGCGTCGAGTTCTGGCGGGCGCACGAGCAGGCGCTCGATCGCGCCGAGGCCGAGTTCGGCGTCCCGCCGGAGATCGTCGTCGCGATCGTCGGCGTCGAGACGTTCTACGGACGCAACACCGGCGGCTACCGCGTGATCGATGCGCTCGCCACGCTGGCCTTCGACTATCCGCGCCGGGCCCCGTACTTCCGCAACGAGCTGCGCGAGTTTTTGCTGTTCGCGCGCGACGAGAGGCTGTCGCCGCTGGTCCCCCGCGGATCGTTCGCCGGCGCCATGGGGCTGCCGCAGTTCATGCCCGGGAGCCTGCGGCGCTACGCGGTCGATTTCGACGGCGACGGGCGCATCGACCTGTGGAACAGCGGCGACGACGTCGTCGGCAGCGTCGCGAACTACCTCGCGCGCCACGACTGGATCCGCGGCCAGCCGGTGTGGGCCCGGGCGACCGTCGCGCAATCGGAGCACGACGCCGTGATCGCAAGACTCGACGGGGGGATCAGCGAGCGCCGCCCGCTCGCTGCCTGGAACGCCGACGGCGTTGCCGTCGAAGGGGCCGCGGATCCGGCGGTCGAGCAGCCGGTCGGGCTGCTGCTCCTCGAGGAGGGGCCCGACCCGCAGGGGGGCGTAGCCGCGGATCCCCCGCAGCCGGCGGAAAGCCTGTGGATCGTCTATCCGAACTTCTACGTGATCACGCGCTACAACAAGAGCCGCCTCTATGCGGCTGCCGTCACCTCGCTCGCGCAGGAGTTGCGGGCGGCCCACGACGGGAATCCGCCGCCGTAGCGCCGACGCCCTGCTGGCCGCTCCGGCATGCCGGCTGCAGTGTGTGGCGCGCGATGACGGGCTCGCGCCCAAGGCTTCGGCGTCGCACCCCTGGTCGTCGAGCGGGTCCCGGCTCGCGGCGGCCAGTCAACGCACGACTGGCCGCGCACGAGCCACCCGCTGCCCACGGCACGAGCCGCCGGGCGCTCACGTACGTCGAGCGCCGTGTCGGCCGATCTCAGCCCTTGCCCGCGGCGAGCGCGCGGGCGCGCTCGATCAGCGACCGCGTCGATGCGTCGGCGCCGCCGGCCGCGCTGGCATCGCCCGCGAGTGCTGCAGCGACCGGCTTGGCGAGCGTCTTGCCGAGCTCGACGCCCCACTGGTCGAAGGGATTGATGCCGTAGAGGATCGCTTCGACGAACGTCCGGTGCTCGTAGAGCGCGAGCAGGGCGCCGAGATTCCACGCATCGAGTTCGGGCAGCAGCATGGTCGTCGACGCGCGATCGCCGGGGCAGCGGCGCGCTGCGATCGCCGCCTCGAGCCGGACGCCGGCGTAACCCTGCGGCGCGAGCTCTGCGCGCAGTGCATCGTCCCGGCGCCCGACGAGCAGCGCCTGCGCCTGGGCGAGGGCGTTCGCCACCAGCATCTGCTGCTGGTCGCGCAGCGGATGCCGCGCACGCACCGGGACGATGAATTCGACCGGCACCTCGCGCGTTCCCTGGTGGAGCCACTGGAAGAACGCATGCTGGCTGTCGGTGCCGACGTCGCCCCATACCGCAGCCGCGCTCGCGGCCCGCAGCGGCGCGCCGTCGCGGGTCACGCTCTTGCCGTTGCTTTCGAGCTGAAGCTGCTGGAGGTAGGAGGGCAGGCGGGCGAGCGCCTGTGCGTAGGGGACGACGAGCCGCTGCGGGTGGCCGAGCCAGCGGGTGTTCCAGTACGCGAGCAGGCCGAGGACCACCGGCAGGTTGCGCGCAAGGGGCTCGTGCCGGAAATGGAGGTCCATCGCGCGGGCGCCTTCGAGCATCGCGGCGAAGCGCGACCAGCCCAGCCGCAGCGCGATCGAGAGGCCGACGGCCGACCACAGCGAGTAGCGGCCGCCGACGCCCTCGGCCATGGGGAAGATGTCCTCCTCGCGCACGCCGAAGGTGCGGGCGGCGCCGAGATTGTTCGTGACCGCGACGACGTGCGGGGCGAGGTCGCGTCCCGGGCCAAGCTCGCGCGCCAGCCACTCGCGCGCGCTCTGCGCGTTGGCGAGGGTCTCCTGCGTCGTGAAGGTCTTCGACGTCACGATGAACAGGGTCGTCGCCGCCTCGGAGCCGGCGAGCGTGCGCGCCAGGTGCGCCGGATCGACATTCGACACGAAGGCGACCTCGGGCGACCCCGCCGCCGTCTCGCCGGGCTCGGCCAGCGCGTCGCAGCACAGGCGAGGACCGAGGTCCGAGCCGCCGATGCCGATGTTGACCACGCGCGTGAGCGCCTTGCCGGTCGCGCCCAGGCGCTGCCGGGCGCGCACCGCGGTCGCCAGCGCCTGCATGCGCCGGCGCACGTCGCGGATTTCGGCCATCACGTCGACGCCGTCGACGACGATCGCGTCGGCGTCCGGCGCGCGCAGCGCCGGGTGCAGGGCCGGACGCTGCTCGGACAGGTTGAGCTTCTCGCCCGCGAACAGCGCGGCGATCCAGTGACCGAGATTCGCCTGCGTGGCGAAGTGGAGCAGCTGGGCCAGCGCCGGAGCGTCGAGCCGCTCCTTCGAGATGTCGACATGCCAGCCGCCCCATTCGAGGCTCAGCGCCGTCACGCGATCGGGATCCTGCGCGAAGAGGTCGACGAGCCGCGCGGAGCGGAGGCGGCGCGCCGCTTCGTGCAGGTCGGCGGATTCGGGATGGATGTCGGCGTGCATGAGCGCTTGCGCATCGCAGGATGCGCTGCCGGGCGGCAACCCGGCGCTGCAATGCTAGCATCGGATGGGAGC
>JBLMVY010000173.1:0-5699 GCA_050256935.1 Candidatus Levyibacteriota bacterium
GGGATCGTGCCCGGTCATGTTCGGCGGCACCAGCTGGGTTGCGGGCATGCCCTGCCCCTGGCGCAGCACGCGGATCTCGTCGTCGACGTCGTACCCCAGCGCGATCGCCCGGCGCAGGGCCACCTGCGCCGGCTTGTAGCCGCCGACGACGGGATCCTCCATGTTGAAGTAGACGTACGACACCGCGGCCATGACGCCCCGGGCGAGGCGGACACCTCCCTCGACCAGATCCGGGCGCAGCGCGTCATGGGCGTCGAGCACCTTGGTGACCAGGTCGTTGGGCACCGCAACGTAGTCGAGATCGCCTTGCCGGAAGGCGAGCAGCCTCGGCTGCGCCTCCTCGATGATGTCGATCACCACCCGCCGGGTGAGCGGCAGCCGGCGGCCGGCGAGCCCGGCAGCCAGCGCGCGGTCGGCAGGATCGTTCGGCTGCGGATAGCGTTCCTCGCGAAAGCCCGGATTGGCCTCCAGCACGATGCGCTGGCCGCGACGCCATTCGGCGAGGCGGTACGGCCCCGTGCCCACCGGATGCGCCATCGCCCAGCCGCTGGCGTCCCTGTAGGCGTCGATCACCTCGCGCGCGACCGCGGATGTCGCGGCCGTCGTCAGGTTCGACAGCAGCTCGTAGTCGGGAAACACCAGCTTGAATTGCAGCGTGTAGCGATCGATCGCCCGCAGGCCCTCGATCGGCGCGTCGTAATCGAAGTTCCCGGTTGCCCGGGCCCGCGCGACGAGGGCATCGGCGCCGACGAAGCGACCGTCGATCATCTGCAGCGCATTGGAACGCATCTTCGGATCGAGGATGCGCTCGAGCGCGTAGACATAGTCCGCGGCGGTCAGCTCCCGACGCTTGCCCTTGAACGCCGGGTCGTCGGCGAAATGGATGCCGGGCCTGATGCGGATCGTCCACGTCCTGCCGTCGGCCGAGATCTCGGGCATCGCCGCGGCGGTGTTGGGAACGATCCGGAACGGCCGGGCGAGATAGTCGTAGCGATAGAGGGGATCGAAGATCGCGCGGTTGACGTAGTTCGAATAGGCTTCGCCGGCCGCCTGCGGATCGAAGCCGGTCTCGGCGATCGGGAACGCGACGTGCAGCTCGTTCGGATGCGCCGGCCGTGCAGGCTGCGCCGCCACCCGGCCCGATGCCAGCGCAGCCAGCGCAGCGAAGGCGAGGACGGACGCGACGCGCATCAAAGCGCCTTGGCGACATCCGCCTCGATCGACTCGGGCGTGTCGTTGGGGGCGTAGCGCGCGATCACCTTGCCGTCGCGATCGACCAGGAACTTGGTGAAGTTCCACTTGATCGCCTCGGTGCCGAGGAGCCCGGGCTTGGCGCTCTTGAGGTAGCGATACAGCGGCGCAGCCTTGTCGCCGTTGACGTCGATCTTGGCGAACATGGGGAAGGTGACGTCGTAGTTCGTCTCGCAGAACGTCGCAATCTCCTGCTCGCTGCCGGGCTCCTGGCCGCCGAACTGGTTGCACGGAAAGCCCAGCACCTCGAGACCCCGATCGCGGTACTTGCGATAGAGCGCCTCGAGGCCCTTGTACTGAGGCGTGAAGCCGCACTTGCTCGCCGTGTTCACGACCAGCACGACCTTGCCCTTGTAGCGGTCGAGCCGGACCGGCTGTCCGGCGATGTCGTCGACGGTGAAATCGTAGAGGCTGGACACGGCGACTCCCAGGGTGGCGCGAGAACGCAGGATTATCCCTCCGGGCCGCCGGGCAGGCCAGCGCCGCTCGCCGGGGTATGCTGTCGTCCTCGCCATCGATGCGGGGACCGGTCCGTGCGGCCGTCCCCCGGAAACGCCATGCCGACCCAGCCCGCCCCGCCGCAGATCCTCAGCCCGCACGTGCGCGACCTCGGCGGCTTCACCGTCAGGCGCGTGCTTCCCGCAGCGTCGCGCCGGACCGTCGGGCCCTTCATCTTCTTCGACCATATGGGGCCCGTGGCCTTCGCGCCCGGCGAAGGCATCGACGTGCGACCGCATCCGCACATCGGACTCGCGACGGTCACCTACCTCTTCGAAGGCGCCATCCTCCACCGCGACAACCTGGGCAACGTGCAGCGCATCGAGGCGGGCGACGTCAACTGGATGACCGCCGGCCGGGGCATCGTGCATTCCGAGCGCACCGCACCCGACGATCGCGCCCGCGGCATCCGCATGCACGGCCTGCAGACGTGGGTCGCGCTGCCCCGTGCGCACGAGACCGCCGATCCGTCGTTCACCCATGTCGGACGCGACCGGCTTCCCCACCTGGAGCAGGACGGCATGCGGCTGACGGTCGTGGCGGGGCACGCCTTCGGCCTCGAGGCGCCGACGCCGACGTTCAGCGACACCCTCTACGTCGCCGCCGAGCTGGAGACCGACACGACGTTCATCGTCGCCACCGAGCACGAGGAGCGCGCCGTCTACGTCGTCTCCGGCGAGGTGACCGTCGACGGCCACCCGGTGCCCGAAGCGCACATGGCGGTGCTGCCCGACGCGGACGAAGCGCTGATCCAGTCCCACAGCCCGGCGCGCGTCATGCTGGTCGGCGGCGCAAGGCTCGACGGCGAGCGCTTCATCTGGTGGAACTTCGTCGCCAGCTCGCGCGAAGCGATCGAGCGGGCCAAGACCGACTGGCGCGAGCAGCGGCATGCGCCGATCGCCGGAGAGACCGAGTTCATCCCGCTGCCGGAGAGCTAGGCCAGGGCGATCTCGACGCGGCGGTTGCGCCTGCCCTCGCTGCGTATCCTGAGCACCCGGATGGCGCCGATCTCGCCGATGTTCGCGACATGCGTGCCCCCGCAGGGCTGCAGGTCGATGCCCGGGATGCGAAGCAGCCGCACCCGGCCCGCGCCGCGCGGCGGCGCGACGCTCATCGTCTTGACGAGCTCGGGCCTCGCGTCGAGCTCCTCGTCGGTGATCCACACCGTCTCGGTGTCGACGCCGCGCGCGATCAGCGCGTTGGTCTCGCGCTCGATCTTCGCCGCGTCGAGCAGGCTCATGTCGATGTCGAAGTCGAGCCGCGCCTTGTCGGGCGCGATGTTCCCGCCGGTCACCGGCGCCACGACCACGCAGGACAGCACGTGCAGCGCCGTGTGCAGGCGCATCAGCGCGTAGCGCCGCGGCCAGTCGAGCTCGAGGGCGAGCGTCTCGCCGACGGCGGGGAGCGCCGACCCCGGCACGACGACGTGCAGGACGCTGTCCGGCGCGTCGCCCTTGCGGGTGTCGGCGATGGCGATCCGCGCGCCGTCGGCGCGCAGCAGCACGCCCGCGTCGCCCATCTGGCCCCCGCCCTGGGGGTAGAAGATCGTCCGGTCGAGCTCGATGCCGCGTTCGCCGACGGCAACGACGCGCGCCGTCGCGGTCTTGAGGTAGGCATCGTCGCGGAACAGCAGTTCGGTCGTCATGGCGCGCCGTATCCTCCGCCGCCGGGCGTCGTTACCGCGAACAGGTCGCCTGCACGCATCTCGACCTGGCAGGTCGCGCCGCAGTCCTCGCGCGTGCCGTCGGCGCGCTCCACCCAGTTGGCACCGAGCGCGCCGGCGTGTCCGCCGGCCGCGCCGAAAGGCGCGACGCGCCGGTGATTGGCGAGCATCACCGCGGTCATCGGCTCGAGGAAGCGCACTCGCCGCAATGTGCCGTCGCCACCCCGATGGCGGCCCGCTCCGCCGCTGCCGCGCCTGATCGAGAACGCCTCCAGCCGCACCGGGAAGCGCCACTCGAGCACCTCGGGATCGGTCAGGCGCGAATTGGTCATGTGCGTCTGGACGGCGCTCGCGCCGTCGAATTCAGGACCGGCGCCGGAGCCGCCGGCGATCGTCTCGTAGTACTGGTAGCGGGCGTTGCCGAAAGTGAAGTTGTTCATCGTCCCCTGCGATCCCGCCAGCACGCCCAGTGCGCCGTACAGCGCGTCGGTCACCGTCTGCGAGGTCTCGACATTGCCGGCGACCACCGCCGCCGGATAGCGCGGATTGAGCATCGAGCCCTCGGGGATGACGATCGACAGCGGCTTGAGGCAGCCGGCGTTCATCGGGATCTCGTCGTCGACCAGCGTCCGGAACACGTAGAGCACGGCGGCCTTGCACACCGCCGACGGCGCATTGAAGTTGGTCGGCTGCTGCGGGCTGGTGCCCGTGAAGTCGATGGTCGCCGACCGCGCCTCGCGGTCGACCCTGATGGCGACGCGGACCACGGCGCCGCCGTCCATCTCGTAGGCGAACTCGCCGTCGTGCAGCGCGCCGACCACCCTGCGCACCGCCTCCTCGGCGTTGTCCTGCACGTGCTGCATGTAGGCGCGAACGACGGGCAGGCCGAAGTGCCCGACCATCTTCGCGAGCTCGTCGGCGCCCTTGGCGCAGGCGGCGACCTGCGCGCGCAGGTCGGCGAGGTTCTGCTCGACGTTGCGCACCGGATAGCGGCCGCCGGTGAGGATCGCGCGCATCTCGTCCTCGAGGAAGCGGTGCTGCGCGACCAGCTGCACGTTGTCGAGCAGGACGCCCTCCTCGTCGACGTGCGTGGACGACGGCGGCATCGATCCGGGGGTGATCCCGCCGATGTCGGCGTGGTGGCCGCGCGACGCGACATAGAACTCCGGCTCCGCTGCGGCGAGGAACACCGGGGCGATCACCGTCACGTCGGGCAGGTGCGTGCCGCCGTTGTACGGTGCGTTGAGCACGAACACGTCGCCCGGCTTCATCGTGCCGGCGCGCCGCTCGATGCTCGTCTTCACGCTCTCGCCCATCGAGCCCAGGTGCACCGGCATGTGCGGCGCGTTGGCGATGAGGTTGCCTGCGGCATCGAACAGCGCGCAGGAGAAGTCCAGGCGCTCCTTGATGTTGACCGAGTAGGCGGTGTTGGCGAGCGTCACCCCCATCTGCTCGGCGATCGCCATGAACAGGTTGTTGAAGACCTCGAGCAGCACCGGGTCGGCGGTCGTGCCGATCGCGTGGGCGCGCTCGATCGCCTCCACGCGCTCCAGGACCAGGTGGTCGCGGGATGTCAGGCTCGCCCGCCAGCCCGGCTCGATCACCGTGGTCGCGTTGGCTTCCCGGATCACGGCGGGGCCGCTGACGAGGTCCCCGGGGCGCAGGTCCTCGCGCGCGTAGACCTGCGCATCGCGCAGCGATCCGCCGCTGTAGATCCGGCTCGTCCTGATCGGCGCGAGACCGCCGCTGCGCGCGACGAAGCGCGGCTGCTCGTCGACCGCCTCGTGCGTCCTGCCGATGGTCTCGACTGCGATGGCCTCGATCACCAGGGGCTTCCCCGGCATCAGGAACCCATAGTGCTGGCGGTACCGGCGCTCGAACTCCCCGGCGATCGCGCCGGCGTCGCCGCCCGCGGGCACGGCAATCGTCGTGTCGGTGCCCTCGTACTTGAGTTGCAGCGTCCGCTCGCAGCGGACGCGATCGGCGGCGATGCCCTGGGCTTCGACCTCGCCGCGGCCCGCCGCCTCGAGGATCGCGAACGCGTCCTCGCAGGATCCGAGTGCAGCCCGGGTGAGCCGCGCCTCGACCGCCTGCTGCCGCAGCGCCCGCACGTCGGCCAGGCCCATGCCGTAGGCGGACAGCACGCCGGCGAGCGGATGGATGAATACCCGCGACATGCCGAGCGCATCGGCGACCCGGCAGGCATGCTGGCCGCCGGCGCCCCCGAAGCAGCACAGCACGTATTCGGTGACGTCGTAGCCGCGCTGCACCGAGATGTGCTTGATCG
>JBLMVY010000174.1:0-3966 GCA_050256935.1 Candidatus Levyibacteriota bacterium
GGGGCTCGCGGTCGTCGGCGGCCTCGTGGTCTCGCAGTTGCTGACGCTCTACATCACGCCGGTGGTCTACGTGTACTTCGAGCAGTTCCGCGGCTGGCTCGCGCGGCACGCGCATCGCGCCGCGCCGCGGCCGGCGCCCGCGTCCGCGGACTAGCCTGCATCCGCCGGCGCGTCGCCACGCGCGCCGTCTCGCGCGCCGTTTCGCGCACCGTCTCGCACGCCGCCTCGCATGCTGGCTCGCATGTCATCCCATGCGTCGACTGCGTGCGCTGACCAGAGGCGCGGGGTGGCGGGATCTCGTTCAGGGCTTCGGCGGCGCACCCGCGTCGTCGAGCGGGTCCCGGTGCGGCGGCGCTCGAGGTCGACGGCAACCCGGCGCAACGATCGGGCTCGCTTGCCGCCCCACCCGCTTCACGACGACTGCGCCGCAGGCGCCCTTCGCGAGACCCCGCCACCCCACGTCAATCGATGCATCCTCGCGGTTCGCGGCGCTCGGTTCGGTGCTTGCGATGGTGCGCGCAAAGCGGTTCCCGGTCGACGGTTCATGCCGCGCAATCAGCGTCGGTGCATCGGTGCATCGGTGCATCGGTGCATCGGTGCGTCGGTGCGTCGGTGCGTCGAAGCGGCTGGGCAGCGGGGCAGGCTGCGGCGAGCGCGAGCGTGCGCGACGGCCGTCGCGGGTGGCGCGGCGAGCGAGCCCGACAGGACCCTACGCTGCAGGATGTCCTCGAGCGATGCCGTGCCGGGTACCCGCAGGCCGGCGATTGCGCACTCCGAGCGCGCAGGTGCAGCCTGCCCCGCTGCCTCACCGACCGTGCGCGTGGGCGCAGCCTGGCCCGACAGTTGCGCGCAATCAGAGCAGATCGTTGAGTGCGAATCCCGCCCCGAACACCGTCTGCCTGAAGTTGTAGTCGATCAGGCTCTCGCCGTAGCCGGTGAAGACCTGCAGATAGAACCTGAACGGCCCCACGGCCGGCGTCGACCATTCGAGCTGCGCCGCGCCCTTGCCCGTCGCCGGATTGCCGCGACCGGTCAGCGTCAGCGTCTGGCTGCCATGGCGCCACAGCAGCGTCACGTCGCCGTAGCCCAGGTAATCGGTGATGTCGGGGTTGTCGTCCTTGGATGCGCTCTCGTGCACGCGCAGCCAGGGTCGCACCAGCAGCGCGAGCTTGCCTCCTGCGAAGTGATCGTCCTCGAGGCCGACCTGCGCATAGATGCGGTTCCAGCTTCGCGACGTCGGGTCGGAGCGGCCGTTGGACTGGTGGACGAACCCCACGTTGAGGAGCTGCCAGCGCAGGTCGCCGAACAGCGGCATGTCCGGCTGGGTCACGAACATGAGTTCGGGCTGATAGTCGGTTTCCCGGAACGGGCGCGATTGCGACGCGTTGAACATCTGCCAGTTGCTTTGCTGCGTATAGCCGAGCCAGGTCGCAACGCCGAGATCCGCGCTCTCCCAAAGGCGCGCCTTGAAGCTCACCTGAAACTTCAATTCGTCGCGCTCGAGGTCGGCGCCGGGTCCGGCATCCGGGTGCGTCGGCGAGACGGGAGCGTCATTGACACTGTCGGAATGACGCAGGACGACGTAGTTGACGTTGTGCAGCCGGACCAGGAACGGATAAGGTCCCCGAGCATCGTAGCGCGACCAGCGCTCGCCGATCATCGACCGGTCCGCGCCCTCGTCGGTCGCCGCCTGTGGCGGGGCGATCCGTCCTGCCGGGGGCGCGGCTTCGCCCTGGGCGGAGGGTTGCGCCGGCGCGGGCCTCGCGGCGGCGTCGTAGCACGCGAGGCGCGCATGATCGTCGACGATCGACGTACAGGCCGCGATGTCGCCCGCGCAGGCGGCGGGCGCGGCCAGCACACATGTCGACACGACGAAGGAGCACAACGGGTTCAGGCGCATGGCATTCGATCGGACCTGCCGGACGTCCCGGCAGGTGCAATGCTGGCACATCGAGGGGTCGCTCGCGCGGCATCACGCAGGGCCGGTCTGGTGGCCGCGCCACGACGCCCGCGCTCCGGGTCTTTGCTATGCTCGACGCCGTCGCCCCGCCATCCGGAGAACGACGTCATGCGAGATGCATCGATACCCGTCACGCTGATCGTGGTCGGCGTGGGCTGGCTGCTGTGGGAATTCCGCCTCTTTCCCGACGTGGACTGGATCATCGCCCTCTGCTTCATCGCAGGAGGCGTCGCGGTGATGGCGATCGACGGAATCAACAAGAATTCGGTGGTCATCGGGCCCTTCCTGATCGCCGCCGGCATCGCATGGCTGCTGCACGACCAGTACTGGGTGCGCTGGCGCATCATCGTGCCGGCGATGCTCGTGCTGCTGGGGCTGCTGATGCTGGTCGCGCGCAGCCCGAGGATTCGCGAGCGGCGCGGCCCCGGCGAAGGCCCGCACTGACCCGAGCCCGCGTCCGCAACGCGCCTGGCGCCGCCCATGGCGCGCCTTGCCGCAGGGGGCGCATTGGCGTACCTTTCGCCATGACGCTAGGGGTCCTTCCCGTCGTGCGCGACGGGTCGGTGAGAGAACACCCTCGGTACCTGTTCGGATAATGCCGGTGCAGGGAAGCGTGAGCGCCTCGTCGCTCCTCTTCCTGCCGCGGCAGCGACGAGGAACACGATGAACGCCAACGACCAGTTTTTCGCCCGCGACGCCAAGGTGGATTCCGCCGCGGTCGCGCCCCTTCCCGCTTCGCGCAAGATCTACGTCGAGGGCTCGCGCCCCGATCTGCGCGTGCCCATGCGCGAGATCTCGCAGGGCGACACGCCCGCCTCGTTCGGCGTCGAGAAGAATCCGCCGATCGTCGTCTACGACACGTCGGGCCCCTACACCGACCCCGGCGCCCGCATCGACATCAGGCGCGGGCTGCCGCCGCTGCGCGCGGCCTGGATCGCCGAGCGCGGTGACACGGTCGAGCTCGACGGGCCGACGTCGGCCTACGGCCGGGCGCGGCTCGCCGATCCGCAGCTTGCCGGCATGCGCTTCGACCTGCACCGGCGCCCGCGGCGCGCCGCAGTCGTCAACGGCGCAGGCGCCAACGTCTCGCAGATGCACTACGCGCGACGCGGCATCGTCACGCCGGAGATGGAGTTCGTCGCCATCCGCGAGAACCAGAAGCGCGAGGAGATGCTGCGCGCGCTCCCCGCGCTGGTCACGCGCCAGCATCCCGGCCAGGGCTTCGGCGCAACCATTCCCGACATCATCACGCCCGAGTTCGTTCGCGACGAAGTGGCGCGCGGACGGGCGATCATCCCGAACAACATCAATCACCCGGAAAGCGAGCCGATGATCATCGGCCGCAATTTCCTGGTGAAGATCAACGCCAACATCGGCAATTCGGCCGTGTCCTCGTCGATCGGCGAGGAAGTCGAGAAGATGACCTGGGCGACGCGCTGGGGCGCGGACACGGTGATGGACCTGTCGACCGGGAAGAACATCCACGAGACGCGCGAGTGGATCATCCGCAACTCGCCGGTGCCGATCGGCACCGTGCCGATCTACCAGGCGCTGGAGAAGGTAGACGGCAGGGCCGAGGAGCTGACCTGGGAGATGTACCGCGACACGCTGATCGAGCAGGCCGAGCAGGGCGTCGACTATTTCACCATCCACGCGGGCGTGCTGCTGCGCTACATCCCGCTGACCGCGAAGCGCATGACGGGCATCGTGTCGCGCGGCGGATCGATCATGGCCAAGTGGTGCCTCGCCCACCACCAGGAGAGCTTCCTCTACACGCATTTCGAGGAGATCTGCGAGATCATGAAGGACTACGACGTCGCGTTCTCGCTGGGCGACGGGCTGCGGCCCGGCTCGGGCTACGACGCGAACGACGAGGCGCAGATGGGCGAGCTCGCCACGCTGGGCGAGCTGACGCAGATCGCCTGGAAGCACGACGTGCAGACGATGATCGAGGGCCCGGGCCACGTGCCGATGCACCTGATCAAGCACAACATGGACGAGCAGCT
>JBLMVY010000175.1:0-3949 GCA_050256935.1 Candidatus Levyibacteriota bacterium
CCCCCACGCTTGCGGCGCTCGCCGCTGCGTCGAGTGGTTCCCTGGCGTCCAGGGCGCGCGCCACCCGCGACGCCGGAGGACGCCCGAGGAAGCGCGAGATGAAATGGCCGGCGCGGCGCAGCTTCGCCATGTCGACGCCCGTCACGATGCCGAGTCCGTCGAGCAGGTAGAGCACGTCCTCGCTGGCGACGTTGCCGGTCGCGCCCCTGGCGTAAGGACACCCGCCGAGTCCCGCAACCGAGCAGTCGAAGGTGGCGACGCCCTCCTCCAGCGCCGCATAGACGTTCGCCAGCGCCTGCCCGTAGGTGTCGTGGAAATGGCCGGCGAGCGCCGCGACCGGCATGCGCTCGGCCACACGGCGGATCAGCGCCCGGGTCTTGCCGGCGGTGCCGGCGCCGATGGTGTCGCCCAGGGAAATCTCGTAGGCGCCCATCGCGTGGAGGCTCGCCGCGACCTCGGCGACGGCGGCCGGATCGACCTCGCCTTCATAGGGGCAGCCCAGCACGCAGGACACGTAGCCGCGCACGCGTATCCCCAGCGGCTGCGCCGCGGTGAACACCGGAGCGGCGCGCTCGAGGCTCTCGGCGACCGAGCAGTTGATGTTGCGCCTGGAGAACGATTCGGTCGCCGCCACGAACACCGCGACCTCGTCGGCCGCGGCCGCGACCGCCGCCTCGAATCCCCTGAGGTTGGGCGTCAGCACCGGATAGCGGACGCCGGGCTTGCGCGCGATGCGCGCCATCACCTCCGCGGCGTCGGCCATCTGCGGCACCCACTTGGGAGAGACGAACGACGTCGCCTCGATGGCGGGAAAGCCCGCGTCGGTCAGCATGTCGATCAATGCGACCTTGACCTCGGTGGGCACGCTCGCCTGCTCGTTCTGCAGGCCGTCGCGCGGACCGACCTCGACCAGCCGCACCCTGCTCGGGAGCGCCACGGATGGGTCAATGCGCGTCCGGGAATTCATGGGTTCGCGTTTCGATCGGGGCGCTCGGTTCGGGATGCGCGGGTGCAGCGCGGATCAGTAGCCGCGAACGACGTCGACGCGCCCCGAGGGCGTTTCGCCGCGCGCCAGCTGCGCGATCTTGCCGGCAATCTGCGCGACCGAGGCATCGGGCAGCGTCGCTGCGGAAACGTGCGGCGTCAGCCTGATGCGGGGATGACGCCAGAACGGGTGCGCCGGTGGCAGCGGCTCGTCGCGGAACACGTCGAGGGTCGCAGCGGCGAGCGTTCCGTCGGCCAGCGCAGCGATCAGGTCGGCGTCGACGACGATGTCGCCGCGCGCGACGTTGACGAGATGGGCGCCGCGCGGCAGCAGGCCGAGCAGCCTGCGATCGACCAGGCCGCGCGTCTCGGGAGTCAGTGGCAGCAGCACCACCAGCACCCTGCAGCGCGCGAGGAACGCCGGCAGCTCGCCGGGCCCGGCATGGGTCGCGATGCCCGCGACGTCGCGGCGTGTCCGTGTCCACGCGGCGAGCGGAAACCCGAGGCCGGCGAGGGTCCGGGCGACGGCGGCGCCGAGGACGCCCAGCCCCAGCAGGCCGACGACGAAATCCGCCTTGTCGCGCCGCGCGAGCGGCTTCCACTCCCCGGCGCGCTGCGCTTCGGCATAGGCGTCGAGATCGCGATACGCCCACAGCGTCGCGGCGGCGACGTATTCGCACATCTGCTCCGCCATCCCCGCATCCTCGAGGCGATAGACGGGGACCGGCCTTCGCAGCGCCGGTATCGCGAGCAGCCGGTCGACGCCCGCGCCGAGGTTGAACACCGCGCCGGTGATGCGGGTGCGCTCGAACACCTCGGGCAGCGGTTTCCAGACGATCGCGTAGTCGACCTCGGCCGACGCCTCGGGCCATACCTCGATCGCTGCGCCAGGCAGCGCCCGGCGGAAGCGCTCGCGCCACTCCCCGGCGTTGCGGAAGGCGAGCAGCACGCGCATGTCACGGCGCCTCGTCCTCGACGTCGACCAGATCGGCGCCCTCGCCCACGCGGTCGCCGACGGCGAAGTTCACGGCGACGATGCGGCCCCTGGCGGGCGCGGTGATCGTGTGCTCCATCTTCATCGCCTCGAGCACGACCAGCGGCGCGCCCTTGTCGACGTGGTCGCCCGCCTTCACGAACACCGCGACGATGGCGCCCGACATCGGCGCCGTCAGGCGTCCGGCGTGCTCTTCGGCCTCTCCGGCATGCGCGAGAGGATCGATGCGGGTCAGGCGTGCACGCCTGCCCGCGGCGAAGACTTCGCGATTCTCGCCGTCGAACACGACCATGGCGTCGAAGACCCGTCCCCGAGCCGAGATGACCAGGCGGCCGTCGCGCCGCTCGAAGCCGACGTCGATCGGACCGCCGTCGCCTCCCAGGGCCGCGGCATCGCCGCTGACGGTGACGCGGTCCCCTCCCCGCGGCGCCAGCGCGAGCTCGTGCTCGCCCTGCCCGTCGGCGTAGCGCAGGAAGATCCGATAGGTGTCGCTGCCGTTCCACCAGGCGTCGGCCGCATTCCAGGGCGAATGGGGATCGCCCGAGGCCGCCGCAGCGGCTGTGCTCGCCTCGCGGATGGCGACCAATTCGGCGGCGGCCGCGGCGAGCAGCGCCTCCGGACCGGCGGGCGCCGGCGGCGGCAGCAGGGCGTCGCGGTGGGCGTCGATGAGCCCCGTGTCGAGCCGCGCCTGCGCGAACGCCTCGTGGGCGACGACGCGCCCGAGGAATGCCGTGTTGGTCGTCACGCCGGCGACCTCGCAGTCGCGCAATGCGCGCAGCAGCCCCTCGCGTGCGCGCTCGCGGTCCTCGCCCCAGGCGATCACCTTGGCGAGCATCGGATCGTAGAACGGGCTCACCTCGTCGCCCGCGCGATATCCGGTGTCGACGCGCACGCGGTCGCTCTCGACCGGCATCCGCCAGTGGACGATGCGCCCGATCGAGGGGAGGAAACCCCGCTCGGGGTCCTCGGCATAGACGCGTGCCTCGATCGCGTGGCCGCGGATCGACAGCTGGTCCTGGGTGCGGGGAAGGGGCTCGCCCGCCGCGACCCGCAGCTGCCATTCGACGAGATCCAGCCCGGTGATCATCTCGGTCACGGGATGCTCGACCTGCAGCCGCGTGTTCATCTCCATGAAGTAGAACGTTCCATCCTGCTCGGCGATGAACTCGACGGTGCCCGCGCCCACGTAGCCGATCGCCCTGGCGGCGGCGACCGCGGCCTCGCCCATGGCGCGGCGGCGCTCGGGGGGCATCCCCGGCGCGGGCGCTTCCTCGAGCACCTTCTGGTGGCGCCGCTGCACCGAGCAGTCGCGCTCGAACAGATGGACGGCATTGCCCTGCGCGTCGCCGAACACCTGGATCTCGATGTGCCGCGGTGCGCGCAGGTAGCGCTCGAGCAGCACGCGGTCGTCGCCGAACGACGCCCGCGCCTCGCGCTGCGCGGAGGCGAGCGCTGCCGCGAAGTCGCCGGGGCCGGTCGCCACCTTCATTCCCTTTCCGCCGCCGCCCGCGGTCGCCTTGATCAGCACCGGATAGCCGATGCTCCCGGCCTCCCGCGCGAGCAGTTGCGGATCCTGGTCGTCCCCGTGGTAGCCCGGCACCACCGGCACGCCCGCCCGCGCCATGATCGACTTGGCCTGCGATTTCGAGCCCATCGCCGCGATCGCAGCGGGCGGCGGACCGATGAACGCGAGGCCTGCACGCGCGCAGGCTGCGGCGAAGCCCTCGTTTTCCGACAGGAACCCGTAGCCGGGGTGGATGGCCTGCGCGCCGGTGGCAAGCGCAGCGGCGATGATCGCCTCGCCGTCGAGGTAGCTGTCGCGCGGGGCGGGGGGACCGATCCGCTGCGCCAGGTCGCAAGCCTCGACGTGCAGCGCGCGCGCATCGGCGTCGCTGAACACGGCGACGGTCTCGACGCCCATCCTGCGCGCGGTGCGCGCGATCCGGCACGCGATTTCGCCGCGATTGGCGA
>JBLMVY010000176.1:0-18098 GCA_050256935.1 Candidatus Levyibacteriota bacterium
GGTGTCGCCGTGCACGACGTCGACGTTCTCCACCGGCATGCCCAGCCGTGACGCGACGATCTGCGCGAAGGTCGTCTCGTGCCCCTGGCCGTGGCTGTGCGAGCCGGTGAACACGGTGACGCTGCCGGTCGGATGCACGCGGACCTGCCCCGCCTCGAACAGGCCCGCGCGCGCGCCCAGCGCGCCCGCGACGTTCGACGGCGCGAGACCGCAGGCCTCGATGTACGACGCATAGCCCAGCCCGCGCAGCCTGCCGCGCGTGGCGGCCTCGGCCTTGCGCGCCGGGAAGCCCTTGACGTCGGCGAGCTCGTTCGCCCCGGCGAGCGTCTGGTCGTAGTCGCCGATGTCATAGGTGAGTGCCACCGGCGTCTGGTAGGGGAAGCTGCGGATGAAGTTGCGCCGCCGGATCTCGTCCTGGGCCAGCCCCATCTCGACGCCGGCCTCGCGGACGATGCGCTCGACGACGTAGGTCGCCTCGGGGCGGCCCGCGCCACGGTAGGCATCGACGGGCGCGGTGTTGGTGAACGCCGCGGTGACCTCGCAGTGGATCGCGGGGGTCGTGTACTGCCCGGCGAGCAGCGTCGCGTACAGGATCGTCGGAATGCACGAGGCGAAGGTCGACAGGTAGGCGCCCATCGCCGCCGTCGTCTGCACGCGCATCGCCAGGAACTTGCCGTCCTTGTCCATCGCGAGCTCGGCGTGGGTGACGTGATCGCGGCCATGCGCGTCGGAGACGAAGGACTCGCTGCGCTCGGCCGCCCACTTGATCGGCCGGCCCACCCGCTTCGAGGCCCACACCATCGCCGTCTCCTCGGCGTACAGGTAGATCTTGGAGCCGAAGCCGCCGCCCACATCGGGTGCGATCACCCGCACCTTGTGCTCCGGCAGGCCGAGCACGAATGCCGTCATCAGCAGGCGCTCGACATGGGGGTTCTGGCTGGTGACGTAGAGCGTGTACGCGTCGTCGGCGCGGCTGTAGGACGCGACCGCGGCGCGCGGCTCGATGGCGTTCGGGATCAGCCGGTTGTTGACGAGGTCGAGCTTGGTGACGTGCGCAGCCTTCGCGAAAGCGGCGTCGACGGCGGCCTTGTCGCCCAGCGACCAGGTGTAGCACCTGTTGCCCGGCGCCTCGTCATGGATCTGCGGCGCCCCCGGCTTCAGCGCGTCGACCGGATTGACCACGGCAGGCAGGACCTCGTAATCGACCTCGATCAGCTCGGTCGCGTCCTTGGCCTGGCTCTTCGTCTCCGCGACGACCAGCGCGACGTGATCGCCGACGTAGCGCACCTTGCCCTTGGCCAGCACCGGATGCGGCGGCTCCTTCATCGGCGTGCCGTCGACGCTGGTGATCAGCCACCCGCAGGGCAGGCCGTTGACGCCCTCGAGGTCGGCGCCCGTGTACACGGCGACGACCCCGGGTGCTGCCTTCGCCTTCGACGTGTCGATCGAGCGTATCCGCGCATGCGCGTGCGGCGAGCGCAGGAAGTACGCGTGCGCCTGGTTCGGCAGCGCGACGTCGTCGGTGTACTGGCCGGCGCCGGTCAGGAACCGCGCGTCTTCCTTGCGCCTGACCGATTGACCGATGATGCCCGTTTCCTTCGCTCCCATCGCCCGCTCCTCCTACTTGGCCATGGCGGCGGCGCCCTGCTGCACCGCCTTGACGATGTTGTGGTAACCGGTGCAGCGGCACAGGTTGCCTTCGAGCTCCGCACGGACCGTCGCTTCGTCGGCCTGCGGATGGCGGTTGACGAGGTCGATCGCGCTCATCACCATGCCCGGCGTGCAGAACCCGCACTGCAGGCCGTGGCACTCCTTGAAGGCGGCCTGCATCGGGTGCATCGCCCCGTCCGGCGCGAGGCCCTCGATGGTCACGACCGTCGCGCCCTGCGCCTGGGCGGCGAGCACGTTGCAGGCCTTGATCGCGCGCCCGTTCATGTGCACGGTGCACGCGCCGCACTGCGCAGTGTCACAGCCGACGTGGGTGCCGGTGAGCCCGAGGTTGCTGCGCAGGAAATCCACCAGCAGCGTGCGCGGATCGACGTCCGCAGCGACGGCCTTGCCGTTGACGGTCATTGCAATCGGAATGCTCATGCGCGATTACTCCTGCGTTGTGGATCGGAAACCCCACGCGCCTCGCCGGCCCGTGGGCATCGTGGGAACTGCCGGCGCGGCTGCCGCCGGCGCCGTCTGCGAAAGAGCATCCGACCGCAGCATCGCGATGCGCGTTCACTGCCGTTCGCGTGCACCCGGGCATCGGTCGTCCTCGGGCACCTGCCGCCGGATCTTCTGCCCGTCGTCATGCTATCGTAGGCAGGCATCGAGTGCTGCTGCACTGCAGCAGAGCCACTGTCCCAAAATCGGACACCGCGAGTCCCGCGCGGACGCGCACCTGCCGCACGCAGGACGCCCGCCGCGCCGGCATTGGCGGTGCCACCGGCGAATGCACGAGCACGCAAGACTCGCACTGGAATCCCGCGTCGCGGCTGCCCGCGAGAAGTTCTTCGTGCACAACGCGCTGCCCGCCGACCTCGTGGCGCGGCCGATCCTGCGCTCGTGGGATCGCTGCCGGAGCGCAGGCATCGACGAGAGCCATCCGCTTGCCTTCAATCCCGTCGGCCGCGCGCGCCTCGCCGAATGCCGCGAACGCCACGAGGAGCTGCGCCGGCTCGCCGAGCCTCCCGCAGCGAGGCTCGCCGCGGCGGTGGCCGGCGCGCGGCACATGGTCATCGTCACCGACGCCGACGGCGTCGTCGTCTCGGTGTTCGGCGATCGGTCCCGCGTCAGCAGGACGCTGCAAATGCTGGCCCGGCCCGGCGTCGACCTGAGCGAGCGCGCCATCGGCACCAATTCGATGGGAACCGCGCTGCGCGAGCGGCTGCCGGTCGCCGTCACCGCCGCCGAGCATTACTGCCGCACCAATGCCGGCTTCGTCTGCATGGCGGCGCCGCTGTTCCTGCCCGACGGCAGGATCGCCGGCACGATCGACGTCACCGGCGACTACGACCGCTCGGCTCCGCCGCTGGCGGCGCCGGTGGTGGGCGCGGCGAAGGCGATCGAGATCGGGTTGTTCCTCGCGACCCAGCGCGAGGGGCTGCTGCTCCAGTTCGCCTGGGACGCCGCCGAGCTTGGCGGCAAGGACGCAGGATGGCTCGCTTTCGACGACGCCGGGCGCCTCACCGGCGCGACCAGCGCCGCGAGGCAGCTTCTGGGACTGGGCGACGGCACGATACACGCCGGCTTCGAGTCGCTGTTCGAGCAGCGCTTCGCCGCCCCGCTGCGCATGCTCGACGCGAACGCGCCGTTCAGGCTGCGCACGCCCCAGGGATTCGAGTTCGCCGCCCGGCTGGCGCGGGCCGGAACCGCCCTGCGTTCGGCCCTCGAGCAGCAGCACCGCCTCGGCCCCGGTCACGGAGCCGCGCTGCGTCCATGCGTGCCCGGACCGGCGGGAACGGCGCCCGAGGCGCCGCAGACGCTGCGCGAGCTGACCAACCGTCACGCCCGCGCCGCGGTCGAGCACGAAGGCGGGAACAAGCTGCGCGCCGCGCGGCGCCTCGGCATCAGCCGCTCGACGCTCTACCGCCTGCTCGCGTCGGTCGACGACGCGCATTGACCTCGGCCGTGCGGCCGGGCCGGCGACGCGATCAGTTCAGATTCGCGATGTACTGCGCGAGGTCCTCGATGTCGGCATCGGTCAGCGTCTTGGCGACGGCAGTCATGTTGCCGGCGTCGTTGGTGCGGCGCTTGGCGCGGAAATCCTCCAGCTGCTTCTTGATGTACGCGTAATGCTGGCCGGCCACGCGGGGGATCTCGTTCTGTCCGCTGAATCCCCCGAGGTGACACATCGAGCACAGCACCTCGTCGGCCTTCTTCTTGCCGGCGGCGACCTTGGCGGGATCGGGGGTGAAGCCGGTCGGCTCGGGCTTCTGCTGCGAAAACCACTGGGCGAGCGCGAGGATGTCGTCGGCCGACAGGGTGGCGACGATCGGGTCCATCGACGGATCGTGGCGCCGGCCGGCCTGGAAATCCTTCAGCTGGAGATAGAGGTAGCGGAAGGTCTGGCCGGCGAGGATCGGATACGCCGGATTGGTCGAATTGCCGGTCACGGTGTGGCAGGCCGCGCAGACTTGCGCCTTGGCGGGCGGCGCACCCGCCGCCGCCGGCTGCGCCGCCGCCGGGACGGCCGGCACCGCCAGCGCGAGGGCGAGCGCGAGCGCGAATCCTGCAGAGTCAGGCTTCCAGTTCATTCTCGATATGCGGAGGATGGGAGGATGGACAAAAAAGGGCCACTCCGGTTCCGGAGTGGCCCGGTGAGGGAGACGCGGCCGGCTACTGCAGCGCGAAGACGAAGACGCTGTTGCCGCGCTTGAAGTCGATCTGGTTGTTGCCGCCCGCGGCCACCGCGACGTACTGCTTGCCGTTGACCATGTAGGAGACGGCAGGCGCATTCACGCCCGCGCCGCAATTGTACTTCCACAGCTCCTTGCCGCTGCGCGCATCGTAGGCCTTGAACCAGCCATTGCCCTCGCCGTTGAAGACGAGGTCACCCGCGGTCGCGAGCACGCCGCCGATCAGCGGCTGCGGCGTCTTGACGCCCCAGGCGATCTTGCCGCTGTCGAGATTGACGGCGACCAGGCGCCCCCACTGCGCTTCCGACGCGATCGTCTTGAACGAACCGCCCAGCCACAGCTTGCTGCCGCCCGGATAGGCCGCGGCCTCGACCTGGTAGGTCATCGGCTGGTGCAGGTTCGCCGCGTAGACCATGTGCAGCTTGGGATTGACCGCCATCGGCGACCATTCGACCCCGCCGTTGGCGCCCGGAAGCATCCTCGCGCCCTGGGCCGTCGGCAGCGTCCACATGTTCTCCTGCGGGATCATCGCCTCGGAGAAGCGGATCAGCTTGCCGGTGGCGCGGTCGTTGACGTAGACGTGGCCGGTCTTGCCGCCGTGGATCGCGACGTCGACCACCTTGCCCGACTCGTCCTTGGCCTGGGTCAGGATCACCGGGCTCACCGCGTCGAGGTCCCACACGTCATGCGCGATGTACTGCGAGTGCCACTTGTAGGTGCCGTGATCGAGGTCGACCGCGACCATCGAGTCGGTGTACAGATTGTCACCGGGGCGGATCGCGCCATAGAGGTCGGGTGACGGGTTGCCGACGACGAAATAGACGGTGCGGGTCTTGAGGTCGACCGCCGGCGCCATCCAGACGCCGCCACCGAGCGTCTGGTAGAACGAGCTGTCCTTGGCCAGCGCGGCCTTCTCGGCCTCGATGTCGCGGTGCATGTCGCGGCCGGTCGCGTCCTTGGTCGCCCACACGCCTTCCTGGCCCTTGTCGGGAATCGTGTAGAACGTCCACAGCAGCTTGCCGTCCTTCTGGTCGTAGGCCTTGACGAAGCCGCGGATGCCGTACTCGCCGCCGTTGGTGCCGATCAGCACCTTGCCGTCGACGGCGACCGGCGCCATCGTTTCCGAGTAGCCCTTGTCGGGATCGGCGATCTGCGTCTCCCAGTCCACCTTGCCGGTCTTGGCGTCCAGCGCGACCAGCTTGGCGTCGAGCGTCCCCATGAACAGGCGTCCGCCCGCGATCGCGACGCCGCGGTTGTTCGGGCCGCAGCAGTACGTCGTGATCGGCCCCATCTTGTGCTTGTACTCCCAGTACTCCTCGCCCGTGGTCGCGTTGATCGCAAACACGTGGTTGTACGAGGTCGTCAGGAACATGACGCCGTCGACGATGATCGGCGCGGTCTCCATCGACTCCAGCATGTCGGTCTGGAACACGAACGCGGGCTTGAGCTTGCCGACGTTCTTGGTGTTGATCTGCGCCCCCGGGTAGTAGCGCGTCTGGGCGTAGCTGCCGTTGGAGTGCAGCCAGTTCTTGGCGTCGCCGCCCGCTGCGCCGAGCATCGCGTCGCTCACCGGCGCGAGACTCGCGGCCATCGGAGTCACCGCCGTGGTCGCGCTCATCCCCACTTCCTGCGCGCCCGCCGGCCATGATGTCGCCAGGCCCGTTGCGAAGCCGGCGGCCATGATGGCCATCAATATCGTCTTGCGATCTGACATCTTGCTCTCCTCGCCTGTCGTTCGTTGCTGGTTCGCGCCCCGGGCTCGTGCCGCAGATCGGCCCTGGCGCGTCTTTCTGTTCGGCCGCGGAAACGTGGTTTATAGTTTGTTTCCTCGCAGCTTGCAATCGACAACCTTTTGTGCGGCGCATCAAGCGGCGCAACCATTCCTTTCGGAGATCTCATGGCATACCGGTCCGGAATTTCGACGCCTGCATTCGCGGTGCGGCGAATCCTTGCAGGACATCGGCGCCGCCTGCGCGCGGCGCTCGTGGCCATCGCCCTGCTCGGGGCCGCGAGCGTGGGTGCGCAGGCGCAGGGCGACGAGTTCGCCACCAACCTGCAGCTCCTCGCCGCCGTCCGACATGGCGATGCCGGGGCGATCGACCGCGCCCTGCACGATGGCGCTTCGGTCAACTTCCGCAACCGCCTGGGCGAGACCCCGCTGCTCGCCGTGCTCAAGAAGAAGCGCTTCGATCTCGCCCAGTCGCTGCTCGACCGCGGCGCCGACGTCAACGAGGCTGCGATCAACGGCATCACGCCGCTGATGGCGGCCGCCTATGCGGGCAATGCCGAGTTCGTCCGCAAGCTGCTCGACAAGGGCGCCGACCCCTCCCCCGTCGATCGCGTCGGCAAGACGGCGATGACCTATGCCGCCGGCGAGGGTCACACCGACGTCGTCAAGCTGCTGGTCGCGCACGGTGTGGACCCGAACGCCATCTATCGCAACAAGCTGACCGCCCTGATGTGGGCGGCGGGCTACGGGCAGACCGACACGGTCCGCGCCCTGCTCGACGCCGGCGCCCGCTCGGATCTCACGGACGACCGCGGCAAGACGGCGCTCGACATGGCGCGCGATTACAAGCACACGCAGACGGTGGCGGTGCTCGAGGCTGCGACCTCCCGCCGCTGACGCCGGTCGACCGCCCGGCGTCTGACGTGGCCGGCCCGCCGACCGGCGACACCGACCGCGTGACCCGACTGCAGCGCTGCCGGGTGGGTACCGCGCTGCGCTATAGCGGCAGGCGCAGGCTCGCGCCGGCGAACCAGTTGCGGCCCGGCGCGGGCTCGAAATAGCGACCGTTGGTGTCGCCCACGATCACCGATCCCGAATAGTTGCGGTCGAACATGTTGTTGAGGCGCACGAAGGCGGTCCACGTCGCCGTACCGACGGTCTGCGCGTAGCCGACGCGCGCATTCATCACCGCGTAGGCAGGCGCCGCATCGCTGTTGCGGTCGTTCACGTAGAGCTTGTCGACGTACTGTGCCTCGAGCGCCGTGATGAATCCGGTCGCGCCCGTCGGCGCCCAGGCGAGCTCCCCGTAGGCCTCGGTCGAAGGAACGCCGGGAAGGCGCGCCCCCGAGGGCACCGTCACCGGCGGCGCCCCGGTGGTGTAGCCGTCGACGAACTCCGCCTTCAGCCAGGTCAGCGCGACGTGGGCATGCACGCCGTGGTCGAACTGCGCATCCCACAGCGCTTCGGCGCCGCGCCTGCGGGTGGCGCCCGCGTTCTTGTAGCTCGTACGCCCGCCCGACGACTGGTCGACGACGATCTCGTCCTGCGTATCGACGTTGAACACCGCGAGGTTGAGCTGCTGCCCGGGCGCGGGCTGCGTCTTCACCCCGACCTCCAGCGCCCGGCTGGTCGCCGGCTGCAGCGCGAAATTGAGCCCGGTCCCGCCATTCCGATACGCCATCTCGACGAAGGTCGGCGTCTCGAAGCCCTCGCCATAGCTGGTGTAGACGTTGACCTTGTCGGTGGCGTGGAACACGAGCCCGAGCACCGGGCTGGTGTCGTGGAAGCGCTGGTTGCCGCTGTCGTCCGGATTGGTCGCGGTGATGTAGTGGTCGACCGAGCCGTAGCGCACACTGCTGGTCCGGAGTCCCGCCGTCGCCCCCCAGCGCTCGGCGAATTCCCATTCCGCCTGCGCGTAGAAATCGTTGCTCGTGACCGTGTCGTCCTCGTTGCGCCGGAGATCGCCCAGCGAGCCATTGTCGTTGACGTAGCCGGTGCGCAGGTCGTGCATGCGGTCGCCATCGCCGCCGACGGTCAATGTCAGCGGCCGCCCCAGCGCCGCGCCGCGCCACACCAGCCTGGCGCCGATGCCCGCGTAA
This sequence comes from Candidatus Levyibacteriota bacterium, assembly GCA_050256935.1. Taxonomy (GTDB): domain Bacteria; phylum Pseudomonadota; class Gammaproteobacteria; order Burkholderiales; family Casimicrobiaceae; genus VBCG01. Next base: position 8,175 of record JBLMVY010000176.1, read on the forward strand.
TCGCGATCGATGCCGACGACCCCGCCCGAGGACGTCGGGCCCGAGCCGGAGAATCCGAGGTACTGGCGGATCATCCGTCGCCCGCCATAGCCGTCGATGTGCAGCTGCAATGCGTCGCTGAACCCCTGATCGATCGCGGCGCCGCCCTGCACCTGGTTGATCGTCTTGCGCGTGTCGTACTGGATGGCGGACGGATCCACTCCGCGCGGATCGGCGCTCCACTGCGCGCGCGTGAGTCCCATCGGGTCCAGGGTCTCCGGCTGGTACTGGGTATTGCCGATCACCGTGACGTGGGTCGAGGGCGCGACGTCGAACACGAGCTTGGCGTTCGTCAGGTCGCGCCTCGCCTTCGAATGGTCGCGGTAGCCGTCGGTCTGGAATTCGCTGGCGGCCGCCACGTAGCCTACGCCGCGCGCCGTTCCCGCGAGCTTGGCGCCCAGCGTCCAGGTCCCGTAGCTGCCCCCGCCGGCATTGAACGCCGCCACGGGCTCGGGCGGCGGGTCCTCGGTGAACACCGAGATCACTCCGCCCGAGGCGTTGCCGTAGAGCGCCGAGAAAGGTCCGCGCAGGACTTCGATGCGACCGGCCGACAGCAGGCTGAAGCTCCCGGTCTGGCCCTGGCCATCGGGCATCGTGACGGGTATGCCGTCCTGGTAGAGACGAACGCCGCGAACGCCGAACTGCGCCCGCGCCCCGAAGCCGCGCGAGCTGATCTGCAGGTCCTGCGCGTAGTTCTGCCGGTTGGCCGCGAAGATCCCGGGTACGCGCACCAGGGATTCCGACAGGTTCACCTGCGGCTGGCCATCGTGGATCGCCGACGCGTCGATCGAATCGACCGACGCCGGGACGTCGAATATGCGCTCGGCGTGCCGCGTCGCCGTCACGGTGATCGAGCCGAGGGCCGCCGGCTCGCCGCCCGCCTGCTGGGCGAAGGCCGGTGGTGTCGCGAAGAGATGGACGGCAAGTGCTGCGGCGGGCATCATCGCCCACCTCGCGCAGCGACGCGGAGTTTGCTCGCGCATGGACAGTCGTGGCAGGGGTCGGTCGGAGAGCATGGTCGGAAGGGAAATCGAATTAGCATACGGGCTCGCTGCGCAAATGGCCAGCAGCGGCATCGACGGCGCGCGCAGGCGCGCGCCCCCTCGCGGGCGCCTGCGCGATCCGATGATCGCTGCGTTCGGCGCGACGCTGGTCGCGAGCCTTGCCGGGGCGCCGTGCGCGTGGGCCGACAACGCCGCGGAGGTCTTCGAGCTGCCGTCGATGCAGGTCGTGGCCGCGTCGCCGCTGCCCGGACTCGGTGTCCCGCTCGCCGACGTTCCCGCCAACGTCCAGATCTTCGGGGCCGGCGACCTCGCTCGCATGCGCAACCAGTCGCTCACCCGCTTCCTGGGCGACAACGCCGCCAGCGTCGCCATCGGATCGGGCCAGGGCAACCGCTTCCAGCAATCGCTCGATTTCCGCGGCCTCACGGCGTCGCCGCTGCTCGGCACCCCGCAGGGACTCTCGGTGTTCCAGGACGGCGTACGCATCAACGAGGCCTTCGGCGACGTCGTCAACTGGGACCTGCTTACCCGTTCCGCGATCTCGAGCATCCAGCTGCTCCCGGGCTCCATCCCGGCCTATGGCCTCAACACCCTGGGCGGAGCGCTCGCGATCTACACCAAGAGCGGTGCGCAGTATCCGGGTGCATCGGTCGACGTGTCGGGCGGAACCTTCGGCGCGCGCGGCGCGGAGGCCGAGGTCGGGGGCGAGCACGGCAGCGTCGACGGATTCGCGACCGGCCATGTCGAGGACGACGATGGGTGGGCCGATCACAATCCGACGCATCTGCGCCAGTTCTTCGGCAAGCTTGGCTATCAGAACGACAGCTCCGACCTCGACCTCAGCCTCACCCTCGCCGACAACCGCCTGCAGGGAACGCAGACGCTGCCGCAATCCTTCCTGGATGACCCGCGGCAGGCCTACACCTACCCCGACGAGAACGACAACCGGCTCGCGTTCGTCGCCGCCAAGGGCAGCCACTTCCTGTCCGACGACCTGCTCGCGGGCGGCACCGCCTACTTTCGCCACTATCGGTCGGCCAACCTGTCGAGCAACGTCAACGACGCCTTCGGCAACGCCGACGCGCCGGACGCGGCGCCCTATGCCGCGCTCAACGACCGCTCGGACATCGACCAGCAGAGCTGGGGCGGAGGCATCCAGCTCACCTGGACGGCCGGCATCGCGCAGCACCCCAATCAGCTCGCGGTGGGCTTGAGCGGTGATTTCGGCCTGACCCGCTTTCGCCAGGACGAGCAGTACGCGGACTTCACCGGCGATCGCGGCACGATCGGGGTCGGCGACTACCGCCGCCTGACCGATGTCGCGCTGCGCAACGCCTATACCGGCCTGTTCGCGACCGATACCCTGACGCTCGCACCGCAGTGGACGCTGACGTTGGCCGGACGCTACAACCGGGCCCACGTCGAGATCGCGGATCGCAGCGGCGATGACGCCAGCCTCGACGGCAGTCATCGCTACTCGCGCTTCAATCCCGCGATCGGGCTCAACTACAAGCCTGCGCCGGGACTGACCGCCTACGCGGGCTACAACGAAGGCATGCGTGCACCCACGCCGATCGAGCTGACCTGCGCCGATCCGTCGGCGCCCTGCAAGCTGCCGAACGATTTCCTCGCCGATCCGCCGCTCGCGATGGTCGTCTCGCATACCACCGAGGTCGGCGCCCGCGGCAAGCTCGGCGCGGCGGTCGACTGGAACGCGGCGCTCTACCGCACCGATCTCGACAACGACATCCAGTTCATCTCCGCGGGGGCCGGGTCGTCGAACGCTGGCTACTTCCAGAACGTCGGCAGGACCCGGCGCGACGGATTCGAGGCCGGGGTGTCGGCGAGGCTCGAGGCGCTGCGCGTGTCGCTCAACTACAGCCACCTGACGGCGACCTTCCGCTCCGGCTTTTCGGCGGCGTCCGCCGACAACTCCGGCGCCGATGCCAATGGAGCGATCGCCGTGCGCCCGGGCGACCGGATCCCGGGGATTCCCGCCGATACGCTGAAGCTGCGCCTCGACTACGCGCGCGGGGCGTGGTCGGTCGGGACCGGCGTGCTCGCGACCGCCGGCCAGTACGCGCACGGCGACGAGAACAACGCCGACGTCCACGGTCGCCTCCCGGGCTACGTCCTCGTCGGCCTCGACGCCCAGTACGACGCGTCGCCGCAGCTGCAGATCTATGCGCAGGTCGACAACGTCTTCGATCGCCGCTACTACAACTTCGGCGTGCTGGGCTCGAACGTGTTCACCGGACCCAACCGCAGCTTCGGCCCGGCCAGCGGCATCGCGCCAGTCTCCGAGCAGTTCGTCGCGGTGGGCGCGCCGCGGACCGTCTCGATCGGTCTGCGCTACCGGTTCGACGCGCCGGCGCCGCGGGGCTGAGCGCCCGCGGGCTGCACGAGTCCCGCGCTTCCCGCGCGCGGCAGCAGCAGCACCACGCACAACGTCACCAGCGCGGTGCCGGCCATCAGCAACAGCAGCGACCGGAAGCCCGCGGCCTTGACCAGCGGACCCAGCACCCACACCGCGAGCGAGCTCACGCCGAACGCCACGGTCAGCCGCATCCCCGACACCCGCGAGCGGACGCTGTCGTCGACATAGCGGACGATCAAGGCGTCGGTGAACGGGATCGCTCCGAACACGACGACCATGAACGCGATCATCGATGCATAGAACTGCCACCCGCTCGCCCCGGCCGCGACCACGAACAGCGGCACTTGGGCGGCGACGATCCCCGCGTAGAGCAGCTTGACCCGGACGCGATCGAGCAGCAGCCCGACGGCGACCTGCGCGAGCGCTCCGGCGACATAGACCAGCGCCAGCAGGACGCCCAGCGATGCGGGATCGTCGACGATTCCCCGCAGGCGCTCGCGCAGGAGCTCCCCGTTGCCGTTGGTCGTGAAGTTGTAGAGCATGCTGGCGGAGATCGAAGCCACGGTCACGATCGCGAAGACCCGCGCGAGCGCCCCCTTGGGGAGGATCGCGTGCGTGATCGGCCGGCGCGCCGGCGCAACGCCTTCCTCGGGCGCGGCGTAGGCGAACAGCGCACCGCAGGCGAACGAGATGAACGCGGGGACGACGAACGCGGCCCGCCAGCCCGCGTACTTGACCAGGTAGCCGGTGACGATGGCGGCGAGCGCGACGCCGAGATTGCCGACCAGGCCATTGAACCCGAGCGTGAGCCCGGGTCGGCGCGCGCCGCGCACCAGCATCGGTATGCCGACCGGATGGTAGATCGCGGAGAAGGCTCCCATCAGCGTGAGTACGATCGCGAGCTGCCACGCGGTCTGCGTCAGGGCGACGCAGATCGCCGCCCCGCCCATGCCGAAGAAGAAGACGAGCATCATTCGCCGCCGGCCCCACAGGTCGCCCAGGCGCCCGGCAGGCAGCGAGCCGATGCCGAACAGCGCGAACGCGCCTGCGCCGTAGGGCATCAGGTCCTCCCAGCGCGCAAACCCGAATTCCGCCGCGATCGAGCCGACTGCCGACGCGAAGATCAGCAGGAACATGTGGTCGATCGCGTGCGCGATGTTGAGCAACAGGCTCGTCAGACGCGGCGGCGCACCCACGGTTCGATCACGCGGCCCGGGCACGCAGCCTGCCGCGCGCCGGGCGGACAATCCGGCGCACGCCGCGCGCAATGTTCGCTCGAGATCCCATGCCTGCCGCCATGCTACCTCAGCCCTGCGCGCAACCGCCACCTGGGTGGCATCGGGCCGCCCGCTCCCTGCGCGCGGGACCAGGCGTTGGACCGGGCGGTCGCCACGCTACACCGCAGGGCCATCCCGGTTGAATTCCGCGGTGACGCGCAGCCCCACGCCTCCAGGGCCCTCGCCCAGGTGCAGCGAGCCGCGATGCATCTCTGCGATGCGAAGCGCAATGGACAGGCCGAGGCCGCTGCCCTCCTGCCCCGTCCCGAGCACGCGGTAGAAGCGTTGACCGACCTTGTCGCGCTCTTCGGGCGGGATACCCGGTCCCTGATCGGTGATCGACAAGCAGGGATGCCCGCCGTCGGAGATCTCCACCGTCACCTGCGTCCCCGGCCGGCTGTAGCGCACGGCGTTGTCCAAGAGATTGCGGACGAGGATGGTGAGCAGGCCCGGGTAGCCCACCAACGGTGCGACCGGTCCGTCGGCGAGCTGTAGCTCGACGCCCGCAGCGAGCGCCGCGGGCGCCATGTCGGCGATCGCCTGCACGCTCAGCGCGCGCAGCTCCAGCGCCTGCGGCAACTCCGACGAGCGGGCGGAATCGATGCGCGCCAGCGTGAGCAATTGCCCCACCAGGTGCGCCATGCGGTCGCAGCCGGCGATCACCGCGTCGAGGGCACGCTGCCGAACGGCGTCGTCGCCGGTGCCGCTCGCCACTTGCGCCTGCGTCTTCAGCGCGGCGAGCGGCGTGCGAAGCTCGTGTGCGGCATCCGCGGTGAAGCGCCGCTCGCGCTCGATCGAGTGCGCCACCCGCTCGAAGAGGCCGTTGAGGCTGCGCACCAGCGGCACGACGTCTCGCGGAATGTCTTCCGTAGGCAGCGGCGAAAGGTTGCTCGGGCGCCGTTCCTGCACCTGCCTGCCGAGCGAGCGCAAGGGTGCAAGACCGCCGCGGATGCTGAGCCACGTGAACAGTGCGAGAAGCGGCAACGCGGGTGCAAGTGGCACGAGCAGGTTGCGAGCAACGCCAGCGGCGATCTCGCGCCGCGTCTCATCGCGCTCGCCGACCTGGACGAGGAAACGGCGGCGGACGTCCCAGCCACTGAACACGCGCCAGCCCCTGCCGTCGATGCGGACGTCGCTGAAGCCTTGTTCCTTCGACGTCAGGCGCACCGGGGGCGAGTTGGCCGAGTGCAGGCGCAGGGTCCTGCCCTCCTCCCAGACCTGGAACGCGACACGCCGGTTGCTCCTGTCGAGCGCCGGCGCGTGCTCGAGCTCGATCTCCTCCAAGCCGTGGCCGAGCTGCGCGACGATCAGCGACGCCGACTGCGCGAGATGGGCATCGAGGAGCTCGTTCACCTCGTGCCTGGCGTCGATGTAGGCGTATACGGCGATCCCCAGCCATACGACGAGCACAACGCCCAGGACGCCGCCGAGGATGCGCGTGCCCAGGGACGAGGCCGTGCGTCGCTCAGCCATCCGGCTCGCCTTCCCGCGTCATCAGGTAGCCGACACCGCGTACCGTGCGGATCACGCCCGGCGCGAGCTTGCGCCGAAGATGGTGAACGTGCACATCGATGGCGTTGCTCTCGATCTCCTCTCCCCAGCTGTAGAGTCGCTCGGCGAGCTGCTCGCGCGTGAGGACGCGTCCGGCGGCGAGCATCAGTGCATGCAGTAGGGAGAACTCGCGTGCCGGCAGGTCGACCGGCGCGCCGCGGAATGCTGCTCGCCGGGTCGCCGGATCGAGTTCGACCCCGCCGGCGCGCAGGACCGGCGCCGCCTCCCCTCCCGAACGCCGGACCAGCGCCCTCAGCCGCGCCGCGAGCTCGCCCAGGTCGAAGGGCTTTACCAGGTAGTCATCGGCGCCGCTGTCCAGTCCCTTGACGCGGTCTTCGACGGCATCCCGCGCCGTGAGAATCAGCACCGGCGTCTTGTTTCCCGATGCGCGAAGCCGGCGCAGCAGCTCGAGTCCCGACAGCCGCGGGAGCCCGAGATCGAGGACGATGACACCGTACTCCCCGGAGCGCAGCGCGAGCTCGGCGGCGATGCCGTCGCGCAACCAGTCGACGGCGAATCCGGCCGCCGAGAGTCCGGCCTTGACGCCGTCGCCCAGCGGCGCATCGTCCTCGACGAGCAGGGTCCGCATTCCTCAAATGTACCCAATCCAGAGCCCGGACACCGTGAGCAGGATCATGCCCGCGACGATCACGTGCTTGCGCCGGATGCCACGCGACCGCTCCCCGACCTTGTAGCCCGTCACCATCGCCCGGGCGAGATTCTCCCGGTGAAGCAGGCTGCTCAGCAGGACGCCGGCGAGGTGCACCCCCACCATGGCCATCAGCGTGTTCGCCATGCCCTCGTGCAGCTCCTCCATCCCGTGCCCGCCGACGTCGCTGTAGGTGGCGTAGCCGGTTGCGGCGGCGAGGAGCACGAGCGCGAGGAGCGCGTAGATCGCCCAGGCCCCCGCCGGGTTGTGCCCGACGTGGTGCTGGGGCTCGGCGGTCGGCAACGACTTCAGGTAGGCGAGGACGCTCTTCGGTCCGTAGGCGAACGAGCTGAAGCGCGCGTAGCGGGTGCCGATCACGCCCCAGACGATACGGAATGCCACGAGGCCGGCCATCGTGTAGCCGAAGAGCACGTGCCAGTCGCGAAGGCGCTCGGAATCCGACGTGGCAAAGGCACCGACGAAGGCCAGCGCAAGAAGCCAGTGGAAAGCGCGGGTGGGAAGGTCCCAGACGAGAATCCTGGATGCGGTCATGATGGTCTCCGTCAGCGTGGAATCCTGACATCGTGCTCGTCGAAATTGCCCTGCGGCGCTGCGGCGTGGCAGGCGGCGCAGTTTCCCGGCCCGCCGATGCCTGGCCGCCGCCAGGTGGCCGCCGGAACCTCGTCGTGCTTGCGCAGGAACCAGGGCGTCTGCGTGATCCGCAGGCTGTCGCCGGCTCCGGCGACCCGCTTGCCGGTCCCTGCCGCGCGGTCGAGAAAGTTGCCGATTTCCGCCGCCGCGCCGGCATCGAGCGTCGCATCGGTGCCGAAGTGCTGGTCGAGGCGCCCCATGATCCGGCGCCAGGTCGCAGCAGGCAGCAGCTGCGGCGGATAGGCGAGGTGACAGCTGCCGCATTCGGCCTGGTAGCGGGCGTTGCCGGCGCCCATGGCCATCTCGCCCGCCGTCGCCGCCTGCATCGCCAGGGTGATGCCTGCCAGGACGGAAACGGCCCAGACGACGAGATCGAAGACGCCAGGTCTCGCGTGGCTCATCGCGCCTCCCGCTTCACCGAGATCAGGTACTGGATGACGTCGCCCTTCTCCTGCGCCGTGCAGGCGCGCGCAAGGACGTCGTTGCAGTTGCGCCTGAACCACTTCTCGGCCACGGCCGCATCGGTGAACCGCTCGGAGTTGGCAGCAGGTGCGAGCGGCGCGATCGCCTTCCCGGTCTTCGCGTGCTGGCCCTGGGCTGCGGGGTTGCCGGTATGGCAGGAAGCACAGCTCCATTCGCCGCCGTGCCGGGCATTGAAGAACTCGCGGCCGCGTTCGGCGGAAAACCCCGCAAACCGGCCACTCTCGGCCCGCGCAGCCGTCTCGTAGTCCCTCAGGAGCCCGTCCGGCGTGGCGGCGAGCCCCGCACCGGCGAGCGCGAAGAGGGCCGCTCCGGCCCAGACGCGACACCTCGCGATTCGCATGTTCGTCTCCATGAACCGTTGACGAACTGCACGATAGGCGGGGCGAATTAACGCTTCATTAACGCCCTCGCCCCGCTGCGTCCTGGCCCCGCCGTGGCGATTCCTCCTGCGACTGGCCGCGGTGCGGGGTGACGACGTCGGTCGCGCCGTCGATGTCGTTCAGTGCCGCATCGAGCATCGACGATGCCGTCGCCGCGTCGCCCGCGGCAAGCGGGTCGCGCACCCCGACGGTCAGCCGGCAAGCGAGCGCAGCTTGTCGGCGAGCGCCTGGGGAATCTCGATCCCCTCGGACTGCGCGCGACGCGCCAGCGCGTCGCGCCGTGCGCCCGGAAGGCGGACGCCGGGCTCCTTGGTCATCTCCGCGACCAGCGTCTCGATGCGCTCGAGGTACACGGCACGGCCGGCGAGGGCATCGGGATCGACGACCAGGAAGGCCTGGCCGATGCGCGGGCGGTTGCCCTCGTCGACGAAGAACGAGCTCGCCTCGAACCCCATCGCCGCCCCGGTCAGCGCGGTCACGAGAAGCTCGACGATCAGCGCGAGCATCGCGCCCTTCGCGCCACCCATCGGCAGCATCGAGCCTTCGAGGGCCGCGTTCGGATCGGTCGTCGGCTGACCGGCCTTGTCCAGCGCCCACCCCAGCGGTATCGCCCGGCCCTCCTTCGCCGCGACCATCACCTTGCCGCGCGCGACCTCCGACAGCGACAGATCGATGCTCAGCGGCAATCCTTCGCGCCGGGGAAAGACCGCCGCGATCGGATTGGTTCCGAAGATGGGGCGGCCGCCTCCCGCCGCGGGCATCGCCGCAGGCGAATTTCCGAATGCGAGGCCCACCATGCCGGCCTGCGCGACCGGGCCCAGATGGTAGGCGGCAACACCGAAGTGATGGCTGTTGGTGACGCCCGCGAAAGCGACGCCGAACTCGCGCGCACGCGCGATCGCTTCGGCGACCGCGAGGGCGCAGGCGGGAAAGGCGAGGCCGCAGGCCGCGTCCACCAGCACCGCGCCACCCCGTGACCTCACCACCCGCGCCACGGCCCGGCCGTCGGCGCGTCCGTTCGCCAGATGCGTCGCATACTGGGGAATGCGGGACACGCCGTGGGAGGCGAGGCCCTGGAGATCGGCGTCGACCAGCGCGCGCGCGGTGGCCTCCGCCATCGCCTGCGCGGCGCCGGCGCGACGCAGCGCCCGCGCCGCGAGGTCGTTCAATTCTGGAGCAGTGAATTTGGGCATTTCAGTGTACGGGGCGATGGGAGAGCGGTGTCATTCGGCCAATGCGGCGGCGATCCGCTCGGCGATCATCGTCGACACCCGCACGTTGGACTCGCGCGTCACGCCGGCGACGTGGGGTGTCAGGATGAGGCGCGGGCAGGCGGCGAGCGGCGAGCCGGCCGCCAGCGGCTCGTGCTCGAAGACATCGAGCGCTGCGCCGCCGAGCTTCCCCGCCGAGAGCGCGTCGGCGACCGCGACCTCGTCGACCACCCCGCCACGCGAGGTGTTGATCAGGATCGCATCGGAGCGCATGGTCGCGATGCGGGCCGCATCGACGAGAT
>JBLMVY010000177.1:0-7218 GCA_050256935.1 Candidatus Levyibacteriota bacterium
AGATTGCCGAACAGCAGGATGCCGACGTTGTTGCAGAATGCGATCACGCCCAGCAGCCACGCCGAGTCGGTGAGCCGATAGACCAGCCAGCCCATCGCCACCTGCTGCAGCCAGGTGCCGACGAGCGACAGCCCCTGGCCGGTGAAGAACAGGCGGAAATTGCGGTGCCGGAGCGCGCGGAAGGTGCGCGGGAGGATCAGGGCTGCCATGCGCGGCCGAGATTATCACTTGTCCGACGCGGATTCCCCCTCACTGCCGGTCGAGGCGATAGATGCGTGACTCCCCGTAGCCCTTGGCCAGCGGCAGCCTGCCGACGTATTCGAGCGCATAGCCGCGCTGCCCGCCGGCGGCCAGCGTCGCCGCGAATGCCTCGCTGGCGTAGATCATGCCCGGGGGCGTGACCGGCTCGATGCGCGCCGCGCGCGTGACGCTGGAGCCGAAGTAGCTGTCGCGGGCAACGACCGGGTCGACGATGCGGAAAACGGGACCGTCGTGCAGCGCTACGCGGATCTGGCTCCCCTCGGGCAGCCCCGCCTGCGCCCAGTCGGCGTCGAGCATGCCCGCCAGAAACTGCAGCGCGAATTCCGCGGCATCGCGTGGAGACTCGAACACGACGTAGAGCGCATCGCCCCAGGTCTTGGCTTCCAGCGGCTTCGCCGCGAGCGACCCGAGCAGCCGGGCGCCGATCTCGAGGAACCGTGTCTGGAAGAACGGCGCAAAGCTGTCGTGCAGCCGGCTGTAGCCGGCGAAGTCGGCGAAGAGCAGCGACTTCACCGTCCGATGGGGGCGCTCGGGCACCAGGCCTGTCGCCTCGGCGCTCGGGCCCGACACCGGTCGGGCTACCGGAGCCCGAGTTGCGGCAGGCGTCGCACCGCCCGGAGCCGAGCCCGGTGCCGGCGCTGCGCCGGCCGCCGCCGCCGCTTCGCGCAACTGGCGCAGGTCGATCACCTGGGGCACTCCGACGTTGCGGTTCCAGCGCTCGAACGACGCGCGCGTGCCGCCGACCTTCGCCGTAGCGTCCGGGTCGAGCACGCACAGCATCGTCGGCGACGATGCGAGTTGCGCCGCCCGCAACATCGCGAGACCCTCGAGCAGCGTGGCCGCGTACTCGAACAGCACGTCGTCCCCGAGATGGTTCTCCTCGGTGGCCATGATCACGCGCGACGCCCGCGCAAGCGCGCGGTCGAAGCGGTCGACCCAGTCGCCGCCGCCGATCGCCACGCTGGTTCGCAGGAAGTCGTCCCGGTCGAAAGGCAGCACGACGTTCACTTCCGCCCCGACGTCTTGCGCCGCCTCGATGAAGAGAAGGTCGGCGCCGCAGGCGGCCGATACGTACACGATCGGCTCGTGCAGGCCCGCCAGGCGATCGCGTATCGCCGCGTCGACCGCGGGCGCGAGGGCCGCCGGGAACCGCGGCTGGGAACGGTCGTGCGCATCGACCATGTGGCCGGTGAACACCAGCACCTCAGGCACCGGGAGGACGCGCAGGACCTCGCGCGCTTCCGGAATCACGTGCTCGAGCAGCAGCACCTGCCGCCGCATCGTCGCGACGTTGCCGGCATTGCCGCGACACAGTGCGCGGGCGGCGGCATAGCTTTGCACGGCGCGGTCGAACTCGCGAAGCAGCAGCGCCGCCTCGCCCAGCGTCGCGTGGTCCCAGCAGTCGAGTGGAGTCGCGCGCGCCGGGAGTTCCGCCGCGATCTCCTGCGCCAGCGCCCGCGCCTGCGCCGGATCGCCGGCAAACATCGCCAGCGTCGCCGCATTGATGCCCGGGTACGGATCACGCGTCAGCGCATGCGCCGCCAGATACGCGTCGCGCGCGCGCGCGGCCAGGGCGCGGACCCGCAGATCCGTGTCATCGGTGCGCACACCCTGCAGTGCGCGTGCGAGTGCATCCTTCGAAAGCCGCCCGCGCAGGCTCAGGATGTCGGCGAGCAGCGAAGGTTGCGGTGCCGGTGCGGCGTAGAGCCGCGCCTGTGCCGGGACCTGTCCCCCTGCAGTCTCGTTCAGCCGCGACTGCGCTTCGTCCAGCAGCGCGCGTGCACGTCGGCTGGCGCCGGCACGGGCGTGCGCGAGCGCGCCCCAGTAGAGCAGCTCTGCATCGCCCGGATGGGCCCCGATCTGCTCGCGGAACGCATCGCAGGCATCCCATGGCGCGCCGCGCTCCAGGTGGCTGCGGATCTCGTCGATTCCTGGGCTCAGGATCCTTGCGCCTCGGCGATCCATGCGCGCAGGCGGCCGATGCTGATCAGGCTGCGCATCGCTGGAGGCAATCGATCGAGCAGCGTGGCGGCCAGCTTCAGTTCCGCAGCCTTCCCGGGAGAGCCGGCGAGCGCCGACGCATAGAGCGCCCGCGCGTACTCGACGTGCTCGGTGAGGTCTTCGTTGTCCTTTCGCGCATAGAGACCGCGATGCAATTGCAGCACGGGCTCGAGCAGGCGTCGCGCCTCGGCGTACCGCCCCAGCCGGGCCGCGATCATCGCCGCAAGCACCGTCTGCTCGCCTGCATCGCGCTGGTCGGAGAGCGTGCGCGTGGGAATCGCCTTGCGCAGCGCCAGCGCCTGCCGGATGTCCGCATCTGCCGAAGTGTAGTCCGCGAGCCGATACGAAGCGTCGGCCGCCGTCCGGTACGCGACCTCGAGCGCGGCGTCCCTGGACTGCGCTTGTGACGGGGTGACATCCTTGATTGCCTCGAGTCGCTTCGCCGATGCGTCGGCCATCCTGCGCACGGCCTCGTAGTCACCCTCGGCGGACGGCGGCGCGTAGGCGCCGTAACCGATACCCGTCGTCGGAAAACCGTAGTAGCCCAGGAACTCCGGCGAGAACGCGCGGCCGAACGTCCCCTCCGGGATCGTGCGGACTGCGAGCGCCACGAAGCGCCGGTTCGACGCCACAGCCGCCGCGGCGCCCTGGCGATCGCCCGCATCGGCGTCGAGCCTCGCGAGATAGCCGGCAGCGAGCGACAGCACGTTGCCGATCATGCTGGATTCCCTGACCTGCCGCTCCACGTCGAGCGCCGCGCGCGCCTGCTCGCGCGCCTCGCCGATCTCGCCGAGGCTGAACAACATGCCTGCGGTCGCTATCCGCGCGTTGGCGAGGTTGTTCCAGGCGATCTGGTTGCTCGGATCGAGCCTTACGATCGCCTCCCAGTCACGGGCATCCTGTCGCTCCAGTGCCAGCGCCTTGCGCACGTGCAGATCGGTCCACTCGACGCCGCTCAGACCATCCAGGATCAGGCCCTCGGCGCGCAGCGCCGACATGTCGCCGGGACGCCGTTCCAGTACCTGATGGGTCACGTTGATGGCATCCTCGCCGACCTGCCTGACCTCGTCCAGGCGCCCCAGATTCTGCAGCGCGCTCATCTGCCAGGAGGACGCCTCTGCATAGGCAGTCGCTGCGGGCAAGTCGTCGAGCTTGAGTCCGGTGATGCCTCGGTACGCATCCCGTGACGCCGCCAGCGTCTTTACCGCCGCCTCGTTCTGGTTGCTCGTCATTTGCGCGAAGCCGAGAATCGTCGTCGCGAGGCCATAGGCACGCCGCAGCGGAATCGACGGGGACGGCGCATTCATCAGCGGCTGCAGCAGCGCCACCGACCGGCCGGCGAGATCGAGCTCCTCGGTACGCCTGTTTTCGCTTGCCGCCACGCGGGCCTGCGACGTGAGGCCGAGCCCCAGCCCCACGATGGTCGCTTCCGACCCATCGCCACGGCTGCGCAGCCGTTCCAGGACGTCCACCGCTTCCGCCAGGGCCTTCTGGCTGTCTTCGAGCTTCGACTGGTTGCGCAGCGCGGCGCCGTAGCGCACCAGGGCGAGCGCCCGGTTGCGGTCGGTCTCGGGCGTGCGCAGCGCCGGGGGCAGCGCCGCGTAATAGTCGACGGCGCGCTTGGCCAGCGCCGCGACGATGTCCAGCCTCCCGACCGGCTCCAGTTCCAGGTAGAAATCGTCGAGCAGGTAGACGATCAGCTTCTCGGCCTCGCCGCGCGCGCTTTGCGCAAGTTCCCGTGTCTGCTGTGCCTGCGCCTCGGCGCGCTGTGCCCGTTTCGCACTTTCGTAGCCGTAGATCGCGCCGGCGATCGCGCCGATCGCGAGCACCGCGCACACGGCAGCGATCTGCCGCGCGCGCACCAGCGCCATGCGCGTGGCCCGCTCGCGGGCGCGCTGCTCGGCGAGCTTGCGCTCCGCCTGATCGCGAGCCTCGCGCTCGTGGCGCAGGTCGCGGCTCGCCCGCACGACGCTGCACAGCACGTCGTGGGTCAGCTCCACCCGACGGACGTCGAGGCGCTCCTCGATGCGCAGCAACCGCCGGTCGACCAGCGTCGGCAGCGCATCGGGTTTCGCGCCGATGCCGGCGAACGCCTTGCGCACGCTCTCCTCGGCGATGCTTTCGCGGTAGCCCGATTCGGTCAGCAGCTCGTCTTCGATGTAGTGGCGCAGCGCCGCAGGCTGGTCGGCGAGCGCACGCTCGTAGAACTCGGCGAGGATCGTCTCGTGCGAGCCGGCGAGGAGATCGGCCGAGATCTCGGCCCGTCCCTTGGCGATGCGCGCGTTGTTGAGCTCGCGGCAGATGAGGCTCAAGAGTGACGGCTCGACTTCGGCGTTGCGCAACTCCGAGCCGCCGGCGATGAAGCGTACGATCGCCTCGGCGACCTCCTGCGACACCAGCTTCCCGCCCGGCTTCATGACCGCCTCGAGCGCCTGCTCGCCGGTCATCCGCGCCAGGCGCATCCGGTTCTGCGTGATCGAGGGCATGACGCCCTTCAGCGCCTCGAGGTGCGCGAGGTAATCCTCGCGCAGCGCGATCAGGATCCGGTAGTCGCTGCGCGTGAAGTCGAATTTCTCGGCCGCCGATTCGTCGGCCTCCATCCGCGCCTCGAGGGCCTTGGGCGGACGGTTCTCGACCAGGTCGGCGAGGTCCTCGATGAACTGGGCGGCGCGCCTGCGGCCCGCATCGTCCGCCTGCGCCAGGGTGAAGATCTCCTCGAACTGGTCGAAGATCAGCAGCGGGATCAGCGGCTTGCCCGCCTCGTCCTTCAGCACGTCGTCGCGATGGTGCAGGAACTCCCACAGCGATTCGCCCTCGACCGCCACACCCGTCTGCGTCCATTCCCCCGAGCGCTGCGTCGCGCGGAAGATCGCCTGCTTGATCTGCTCGTTCGGCGCCGGCGAGCCGGCCGAGTAGTCGACGCGCACGTAGACCGGGCAGTAGCCGATCGGCCGCAGGCGCGGGACGATGCCCGCGCGCAGGATCGAGGTCTTGCCGAGGCCCGACTGGCCGAACAGCAGCGTCAGCGTCTTGCGCTGGACGCGGCGCGCGAGCTCGGCGACCTCCTCCTCGCGTCCGTAGAAATAGCCCTGGGTCTCCTCGGTGAACGACGCGAGACCCAGCCACGGGTGCTGCGGGTCGACCGATGTCTGTGCGGCGGGGTTGTCGAGGGGGGCCACGGCCGCGTCAGTGGCGGGCGGACAGGAAGTCCTGCAGGTGACGCGCGAACTCGGGCGTCACCTCGCCCCCCGCCAGGCGCGTGATGTGCAGTGCCTTGAACCTGTCGGGGACGTGCGCATCGATCGCCTGCGTGTCGTCGATGCAGACTGGGACGATGAACAGCGCACCATCGGCGATGTTGCGCGAACGATCGAGGGCGTAGTTCCACTCGCGGCGGAAGTAGCCCTCGAGCCGCCGCTCGGTCGTCGCCGATACCACCGGAATGAAATACGAGCAGCGGGCGATGTTGCGCTGGATCTTGCGGTCGTAGTCGTCCCCGCCTTCGAGCCGGTCGAGGTCGAACCAGGTCTTGATGCCCGCCGCGTCTAGCCCGGCCTTGAGCTTCTGCACCGCCGGCAGGTCCTCGCGCGCGTAGCTGATGAACACCGCGTTGTCGGGCATGTCGCGCTCGGGAGGCAGGAAGCGCTGCGGCAAGTTCAGTTCGACCACCTCGCCGGGCTTGCGGCGCGTCGTCCAGCGGCGATGCAGTTCGTCGACGAATCTCTCCGCCCCGCTGTAGACCCGCGTGCGCACGCTGACCTGCTGCAGGAACCCCATCAGGCGTCCGTCGCTGACCGAGTGGTTGTCGGCCAGCACCTCGCCGACGTCGCGCGGATCGGACAGGCGGCGGCGCTTGGCCATGCGCAGGAACAGGCGCGCGAGCCAGTTGGTGAAGCTGCTGCCGATGAACAGCAGGTGGTTGTGCTCGAGCTCGTGGAACAGCTTCTCGGGCGTCAGGTGCTCGCTCTGAAGCGCGCAAATGAATTCCAGCGTGTCCTCGTCGGAGATGACGTAGGTCGGCGACGCGGACAGGCGGCCCAGGAGGTGGTAGATCACCGGACGCTGCAGCTTCTCGCGCTCCGAAGGAAGGTCGGCGACCCGGTTCGGCGCGTAGGCGATGACCTCGGTCGACTGCGCGCCGCCGAAGCGCTCCTGGTTGACCGCCTGCTCGAGGAGCGGGTCGAAGGTCGTGGTGACGAACAGGTCGAAATCGGTGATCTGGGCGAGCTGCCGCAGCGCGAGCGGTGGGGCGAAGTTCGCTTCGCGGAACAGGCTGCGCAGCCGGGTGTACGCCTCCTCGCGCCGGCCACGCGAGGCGAGAAACCAGCAGACGACGTCGTTGAGCGTGTAGGGTTTCGGGAGCTGCGCGGTGTCGACGCCGAGCTTGCCCGCCAGCTTCTCGGCGACCCAGTCGTACAACAGCCGCGGCCCGTCCCCGGTCTCGACCTTCTGCAGCTCGGGGCCGATGATCGGAATGACCCGGCGTTCCTCGATGAAATTGAGGAGGTCCTCCCACGCGTCGTCGTCGAGCGTGGCCAGAGGCGCATGCATCGGCAACGGACTGCTCATCGTGCGCGACTCGTCACTCAGGGCTCCCTGAGGGGACTCCAGCCGGCGTTCGATCTGCCCGGCCGGCGCCCTCCCCGGCAGCGGTGAAGTCTCCACGATTCGCCGTGCCGGGTCAAACGCGCCCGGCCGGGGCTACCCGCCCAGCCTGCCGTACTGCTCGCGCAGCTTCTCCAGCGTCGCGTTGAACCCCGCGAGCCGCGCACGCTCCTGCTCGACGACCGCAGCCGGCGCGCGCGCGACAAAGCCCTCGTTGGAGAGCTTCGCCTTCGCCTTCGCGATCTCGCCTTCGTGACGTGCGATGTCCTTGGCCAGACGCTCGCGCTCGGCGGCCACGTCGATCTGCACGTCCAGCATCACGCGCAGCGTGTCGACCACCTGCACCGGTGC
>JBLMVY010000178.1:0-11235 GCA_050256935.1 Candidatus Levyibacteriota bacterium
CGCGCAGGACGACGGTGGGCATGGTGATCAGCGCCGGATCGACGACCGGCAGCTTCGAGCACATGTCGATGTAGGTGCCGTTGGGCATCGAATCGTCGAGGGCGAGGATCGCGTCGGCGAAGGCGTCCACGACGCTCTTCTCGGCGCATTCGGGATGGTCGCGCTCGAAGATCGAGTAGACGAAGGCGCGGTCGATCGGCCGCCGCTTCTTCGCCATGAATTCGGGCAGCCTCTTGCGCCGCTGCTCGAGCGTCGGCGCACCCTCGCCGGTCCAGACGAAAGCGTCGAGCGCCAGGCGCGACACGCGGTCGGGATGGCGCTGCGCGAACAGCGCGGCGCGCAGCGCCCCCGACGAGATGCCGTAGGCCATGACGCTGCCGATGCCGCGCGCCCTGCGCATGTAGTCGGTGGCGGCGGCGAGATCGTCGGCGCCGTTGGCGATGTCGCAGAAGATGTCCCGCGACTTGTCCGAGCGCCCGTAACCTTCCATGTCGACGCACCAGCAGGCGAAGCCGCGGCGCGCGAACCAGTCCATCACCGACGAATCGGGGCGTCCGGGCACGTGCAGGTCGAAGGTCGGCTGTGACGCCATCGACGAGCCGTGCACGAACAGGACGACCGGCTTGCCTTCGGGCGAGCCGACGTACTTCTCCCACAGGAACAGGCGCACATCGCCCTTGTTCGTCCAGTGCTCGACGCCCTCCACGGCTGCGTCGCTCACGGCGGTGCTGGTCACCGAATTCATCGTTTCCCGGCCCTCAGTCGATCTTCGCGCCGGTCTCGTGGATCACCTTCGCCCACAGCTCCTTCTGCGCCTTGAAATAGGTTCCGAACTCGGCAGGCGTCGAGCCCACGATCTCGGTGCCGACGCTCGCGAAATAATGCTTGACCTCGTCGGTCGCGAGCACGGCGACGAGTTCCTTGTGCAGCAGGTCGATGATCGGCTGCGGCGTGCCCTTGGGCGCGAACAGCCCCATCCAGACATAGGCTTCGTAGTCGGGAACGCCCGCTTCCTCGACCGTCGGCACGTCGGGCAGCAGCGGCGAGCGGTGCGCGCCGGTCACGGCGAGGGGGCGCAGCTTCCCGGCCCGGATGTGCCCCATCATGCCCGCGATGCCGGGAATCGACATCTCGACGCGGCCGGCGATCAGGTCGGTCGTCGCCTGGCCGCTGCCGCGGTAGGGGACGTGGTTCATCTTCATGCCGGTCTTCGAGGCGAGAAGGGCCGCGAACAGGTGCTGGCCGCTGCCGTTGCCCGACGACGCGAAATCGACCTTGCCCGGGTTCGCCTTCACGTAGGCGATGAACTCGGGCAGCGTCTTCGCCGGCACCTTGGGATTGACGACGACGACGCCCGGCTCGCGGGCGAGCAGGGAAATCGGCTCGAAATCGTTGACGGCATCGTAGGGCAGGTGCGAGTACAGCGTCGCGCTGATCGCATTGGTCTGCGAGGCGAGGAGCAGCGTGTAGCCGTCCGCCGGCGACTTGGCGACGATGTCGGCGCCGATCGTGGCGCCCGCACCCGGCTTGTTCTCGACCACGACACCCTGCCCGAGGCGCTTGGCGAGCTCCTTGGCGATCAGGCGCGTCGGTCCGTCGACGGCGCCGCCGGGCGAGAAGGGGACGACGATGCGTATCGGGTGGTTCGGATAGGGGCCGGTGTCGGCCGCGCGGGCGGCGGGGAGCGCGCACAGCGCGGCGAGCGCGACTGCGGCGGCGCGGGCGAGGGCTCCGGCGGCGCGGGGGACAGGGGTCATCGTCGGCAGTCCACTTGGGGCGGGGCCGTATTGTCGCGGCGCGACATGCTCTCTGTAAAGCGGGATCTCGACCGCGCCTGCGGTCGCCCGCGTGCGCGCGGTCGACGCGATCGCCGATGGGATCGCCGACGGGATCGCCGATGCGAATCCGGATGCGCCCATCTACGCCACGCGCCGCGCGCCCTGCGCACGATCGAGCTTGGCATAGGCGTCGCGCAATGCGGTGCGCAGGCCTTCCTCGACCACCGGATGGTAGAACGGGAGCTTCAGCATGTCGGGGACGGTGAGATCGAGCTGCCTCGCCCAGGCGAGGAGGTGCGCGAGATGCTCGGCATCCGGACCGATCAGCTCCGCGCCGAGCAGCGCACCGGTCCGCGGCTGCGCGTAGACGTGGAGAAGGCCGCGGTTCCTGAGCATCACCCGCGATCGCCCCTGCTCCTCGAAGGACACGACCCCGGCGACATGGGGGAGGTCGCGCACCGCGGCGTACCCGCCGCCGACGGTCGCGATCTGCGGGTCGGTGAACACGATGCCCAGCGCTGCACGGCGCAGCCCCGCGTGCACTTCGGGATAGCGCGCCGCGTTCTCGCCGGCGATGCGGCCTTCGTCCGCCGCTTCGTGCAGCACCGGGACGTCGTCGTTGGCGTCGCCCGCAATGAAGATCGGCGCCGATCCGCATTGCAGCGTCGCGCGGTCGAACACCGGGACCTCGTCGGCGCCGCGTGCGAGCGAGGTCGCCTCGAGATTCAGCCGCTGGAGGTTCGGGCGGCGCCCCGTCGCGGCGAGCAGGTAATCGAAGCCCTCGCTGCGCATCTCCCCCGCGAGATCGCGATAGCGAACGACGACCTGGGAGCCTTCGCGCGAGACCTCCGCGTGCGCGTCGGTGTCGAGGTAGAGCTCGGCGCCGAACACCCGCCGCGCCTCGTCCAGCAGGGCGGGATCGGCAAGCGGGCCCACGCCGCCGCCCCGCCCGAAGATCTTGACGCGGACGCCCAGCCGATGCAGCGCCTGGCCGAGCTCCAGCCCGATGACCCCGGGTCCGAACACCGCGACGCTTCGCGGCAGGTCGGTCCACTCGAACACGTCGTCGTTGACCACCAGCCGGTCGCCCAGCGCCTTCCATGCCTCGGGAAAGGACGGCGACGATCCAGTGGCAATGACGATCGCGCGGGCCTCCACCCTCGTCACGCCGCCGACCTCCAGTTGGGTGTCGGCGACGAAGCGCGCGTAGCCGGCGAGCTTGTCCGATGCCGGGATCGCGGCGACACCGTCGGTCACGAATCCGACGAAGCGGTCGCGCTCGCGGCGCACCCTCTCCATCACGGCTTGGCCGTCGACGCCGACGGAGCCTTCGAGGCGCAGCCCGAAGGCGGGGAAGCGTTCGACCGCGTGCGCGGCCTCGGCCGGCGCGATCAGGAGCTTGCTCGGCATGCATCCGACGCGTGCGCAGGTGGTGCCGTGGATGCCGCCTTCGATCAGCAGGGCGCGGCGTCCGGCGGCCTTCACGGCGCGGTACGCCGCGAGGCCTGCGGTGCCGGCGCCGATGATCGCAACGTCGGTGCTGGTCGTCTGCATGTTCGGAAATCTCCGTCGGGTTGGAGGGCCGTGCGGGCGCTGCCGGGTCGATCGCCCCGCGCGCCGCGGCGGGCGCCTACGCGGCCTTGCGCAGCCAGTCGTCGAGCTCGACCGAACCGCCGATCAGGCGTCCGTTGACGAACACCTGGGGAACCGTCGTCGCACCGGTGATCGCGCCGATCGCGCGGCTGCGGATGGTGTGCGGCAATGGGATCTCGACATAGTCGAATCCGGCGTCGGCAAGTTGCCGCTTGGCCCTGGCGCAGAATCCGCAGCCCTCGCGCGTCAGGATCGCGATCCGGTCAGGGCGGCTGGCATCGGGACTGAGGTAGTCGAGCATCGTGTCGGCGTCGGACACCTTGAACGGGTCCCCAGGCTCCTGCGGCTCGATGAACATCTTCTCGATCGTCCGGTCGCGCACCAGCATCGCATAACGCCACGAGCGCGCGCCGAAATTGAGGTCGCTCTTGTCGACGAGCATGCCCATCCGGCGGGTGAACTCGCCGTTGCCGTCGGGCAGCAGCGTGACATTGTCCGCTTCCTGGTCCTTCGCCCAGGCTTCCATGACGAACGGGTCGTTGACCGATACGCAGACGATGGTATCGATGCCGTGGACCTTGAATACCGGCGCGAGTTCGTTGAAGCGGGGCAGATGGGACGACGAGCAGGTCGGCGTGAAGGCGCCGGGCAGCGAGAACACGATGACGTTCTTGCCGGCGAAGATCTCGTCGCTGGTCACGGTGGCCCAGTCGCCATTGCGGCGGACGCGGAACGAGACCTCGGGCACGCGCTGGCCGCTCTTGTCCTGCAGGGTTTGTCGGGTCATTGCGAAAGCTCCTCGGTGTACGGAAGCGCACGGCTTCGATGTCGCAATGATCGGGATGGGAGCGCCATAACGCAAGCTTAAAGAACTAATGACGATAATAAGTGCCAGTTATTCGTGCCGAGCCGCCCGCCGTCGGGTCCGCGATTTGCTTTGGGGTGATTCCCGGGCCCTGCGCCGCGCGATGACAGCGAATTCGCTGCCGCCGCTCCGCGACATCCCGAACCGCGCGTGACGGAGGCTCGAGTGGCGAAGTGCAGGATGTGCAGCCAGATCATCTATGGGCCGCGCAAGATTTGCCCCGATTGCGAATGGGAAATCGAGTCTGCGCAGGCGGTCCTGGAAGCCGCGGCCGTCGCGGGCGCGCAGGCCCAAGACGGCGTTGACGCTGAGCCGCAATCAATGCCGTCCTCCGACGTGGCGCAGTCCGACGCTTCGACGTCGTTCAACTTGTGGCGCACAAGACGCGCCTCGCGATCGACCGCCGTCGCCGTTGCCGCGGCGCTCGCCCTGGCCGCCGCGGCCGGCCTGCGCCCGGGGCAGGCGCCGACCCGGACCTCGGCATCGGTCATGGATGGCGTCGAGGCCGATGCTGCACGCCATCCCGATGGCCGCCGGCAGGCGGAGCAGCGTACGACCCGGATCGCCGCCAGTCACTGAGTCACTGCGTCCAAAGGCGGGCGCAGGAAGCGCTCAGGCCGAATTGACCCACCCGTTCACGGTGAACCGGGCGTCCGCGAATGCACCCGAGGGCATGCGGACGGGCATCACCTCGTGCATCGTCCGCGCCCAGAAGAACACCACGCGGTTGTGGCGTGGCTCGACGGTCCGGTAGGTCTCGGCGCGAGCCAGCTTGCCGTTGCGCAGAACGTCGTCGTAGACGCGCAACTCGCCGCCCTCGAATCCCTTGGGCATTCGGTTGAAATAGTAGACGTAGGTCAGGTAGCGCCTGGGGACGTCGCGGCCGGCATCGGTGTGGACGCCGAAGAAGCTGCCATCGACGCTCGCCGTGACCTGCGCCTCGACGACGCCGACTTCGATCGGCGCGATCTTCAGCGCCGGCAGGACCTGCGGCATCACCGCGCGCACGCGGTCGACGACGGGCTTGACCAGCTCGGGCGGCGCGTTCAGCACCAGCGACTGCCGGTAGTCGCTGCGCGCATCGTGGGTCCCCGATGGCTGGAACTGTGCTTCGCTTGCCAGCACGCCCGCGAGCAGGTCCGCGCAAAGCGCATCGGGCAGGAAATTCTCGATGGCGACGACCGGGTGCCGGATGACGCGCGGAGAGGGACTTGCGGGCTGTGTCTGCATGGCGGAAAGCGGGCAGGGCGGACGACGCGTCCGAAGCGCGGGGACGCCGGGTGGCAAGAGCGGCGGCCGGAATGTACCGGGCATTCTAATCCACGGCCTCGCGGGCACGGCGCACTGCTTGTCAGGGAACGCGGCAGCCGTCCCGCGATCCAATCGGCGGCCTCGTCGATTACTCCTCCCCCGGTCGCCATCGAGGCTGCGGGTATCCTGCGTGCCTGACGCATCGCCCAAGGCGGTGCAGCGTTCCGGCGCCTTCGCCGCGAAGACTTCGCTCCCGTTCCCGATCGCCATCCCCATCGCCATCCCCATCCTCATGCCTCCAGTCACCACCGCCCTGATCGTCGCCAACGTCGCGATCTATCTGCTGCAATCGATCCTGCCCGGGCTGATCGGGCCGTTCGCGCTGTGGCCGCTCGGCGCCTCGCAGGCGGTTCCCGGCGTCGGGTTCTATCCGTGGCAGCTGATCACCTATGCGTTCCTGCACGGCAGCGTGCTGCACCTGGGATTGAACATGTACGCGCTCTACATGTTCGGCAGTCCGGTCGAGCAGGTGTTCGGCACCCGCCGCTACCTGATCTACTACTTCGTGTCGGTGCTGACGGCGGCGTTCACCCAGATCGCGTTCGCGCTGGTGACCGGCAATGTCTACCCGACCATCGGCGCCTCGGGCGGGGTGTTCGGCCTGCTCCTCGCCTACGGGAAATTCTTCCCCAACAACCGGGTGATGCTGCTGATTCCGCCGATCCCGATGTCGGCGCGGACGCTGGTGTTCGTCTACGCGGCGATCGAGCTGTTCCTCGGCGTGACCGGCACCCAGGAAGGCGTGGCGCATTTCGCGCATCTGGGCGGCCTGATCGGCGGCTGGCTGCTGCTGAAGTACTGGCGCGGAGGGCCTCGCCGCTACCCGCGCTGAGGGCGCACGGCCGCTGCGCCACGCGGCGGCAGGGGCCGTATCCATGGTTGCGCGCCCGTGGTAAAACGGCGCCACAGGGCCCGTCGCGGCGCACAATGGTGCAGAGGGAGGCGCCGGCGGGATCGAGACGAAGCCGGGGGGACCATGGCAGTCCACCGATGCCGTTTTCGATGTGCATGCACGATCCTGCCGCCGGACATCCTCCGGCGCATCGCGTTGCGCGGGACGGCGTCGCAGCGCGAGGCCGCGCTGGCGACACTCGCCACCGACCAGACGCTGCGGCTGTCGCGCGCGACCCAGCAACTGCTCGAGCAGGGCGGGCGCCGGGCGCCGCTGGCGATGCCCGCGTTCGCGAAGCTGCGCACCATCTACGACGCGGAGCATCGCGAGACCCTGCCCGGCCGGGTCGTGCGTGCCGAAGGCGCACGGCCGGGGAAGGACGTCGCGGTCAACGAAGCCTACGACGGGCTGGGCGCGACCTTCGACTTCTTCGCGACCGTCTACGACCGCGATTCGATCGACGACGCCGGCATGCACCTCGATGCGACCGTCCATTACGGCCGCCAGTACGACAACGCGTTCTGGAACGGCCGCCAGATGGTCTTCGGCGACGGTGACGGCGAGCTGTTCAATCGCTTCACCGTGTCTCTGGACGTCATCGGCCACGAGCTCACGCACGGCGTGACCGGCGACGAGGCGAAGCTCGTCTACCTCGGCCAGGCCGGAGCGCTGAACGAATCGATCTCCGATGTCTTCGGCTCGCTGGTCAAGCAGTACGCGCTCGGGCAGACCGCCGCCGAGGCCGACTGGCTGATCGGGGCCGGACTGTTCACCTCCCGGGTGAACGGTGTCGCCCTTCGCTCGATGAAAGCGCCGGGGACGGCGTTCGACGACCGGGTCCTCGGTCGCGACAGCCAGCCGGCGACGATGTCCGGCTACGTGCACACGACGATGGACAACGGCGGCGTGCACACCAATTCGGGAATCCCCAATCACGCGTTCTACCTCGCCGCGATGGCGCTCGGCGGGCATGCCTGGGAGCAGGCCGGGCGCATCTGGTACGAGACGCTGCGCGACCGGCGCCTGCGGCAGACGTCGACGTTCCGGCAGTTCGCCGCGCTGACCGCGCAGAACGCGGCCCAGCTCTTCGGCGCTGCCGAGAGGCAGGCCGTCGTCGCGGCCTGGAAGGAGGTCGGCATCGACGCAGGCGGCGCCCGATCCACGCCCGCAGGCAAGTCGGCTGGCAGACGTGCGGCGGGCGGCGCGCAGGAGCAGCAGGGCAGGCGCGCTGCCGCCAGCGCGGGCAAGCCGGCGTCGCGCCGCGGGGCACCCGGTTTCCCGCGATGACCGCGACCGAAAAGGCGCCGATGCACATCGACTTTCGCATCGATGGCGGGATCGCGGCGCTTCCCGGGCTCGCGCAGCCGGTCCGGATCGACTGCGCCGAGTTGCCCGAGCACGACGCGGCGCGATTGCGGGATCTGGTGCGCGAGGCGGACTTCTTCGGTGTCGCGGCCCCGGCAGCCGCGGCGCCGGTGCCCGACGCGCGCGCCTACACCATCGTCGTCGACGACGGTGTGCAGTGCCGGACGCTGACGCTCGCCGAGCCGATCGCCGACGCCCCGATGCGCGAGCTCGTCGCGGAGCTGCGGCTGCGCGCCAATGCGGTCCGCGCGAGGAGAGGCGCAGCATGAGGTCCCGGGCCCTGCTCGGCGCCGCAGCGCTGTGCGCTGGCTGCGCGACCCTCGAGCCGGCCGTCGAGGTCACCGGCAAGCCGGTGGGCGAGTTCTTCGACGAGCTCAAGGCGGAGCTGCGCGAGGTCCACTGGCGGGTCAAGGGGCGCACGCTGGCCTGCGGCGGCAGCGAGGCACGCGAGGTCGACCTGCGCAACGCCGCCGTCACGCTGGAGATGCGCCGCGTCGCCGAAGCGAGTGTCGACGGGGAGATCCGCCTGGTCGCGCTGCCCCTCGCCGGCGTCGCGGTGACGCCCGGGCTGTCGGGGTCGGCGGCGCGCCGCGCGTCCCAGGACATGACGATCAAGCTCGAGGTCGAAGGCGACGCTCCGGTCCACGACATCGACGAAGCGCCGCGCGCGGCGAGTGCGCTCGCCCAGACCGTCAACGCGGCCATCGACGGCTTCGTGCGCTCCAGCGCCGACGCGCCGTGCATGCGCCTTGCCGCGCTCAAGCTGCAGTTCATCCTCGATGTCGAGCGCGCGGCGGGGGGCGGCTTCAAGATCGTCGTTCCCCCGGCCCAGGTCGCCGCCGACGCGACGCGCCGCGACGTCAACACGCTGACGCTCGCGTGGGACAGGATCGTCTCCACCGCCCTGCGCTGACCGCGCCCCTTGCACGCTCGCGCGACGCGCGTATGCTTGAGGCGCTGCCAGTCGGCGAGAAGGAGTGGGCATGCCGATACGATCGCTGCGCTCGATAGTCGCGGGCCAGACGCCGATCACGGCGTCGAAGACGACGACGGTCGTCGATGCGGCGCGCCTGATGAAGCGGCACAACGTGGGCGCGCTGCTGGTCGTCGACGGCACCCGCCTGATCGGGATCTTCACCGAGCGCGACGCGCTGTTCCGCCTGCTCGCGGAAGGTCGCAATCCGGCGATCACCCGCGTCGCCGAGGTCATGACCGCCCAGCCGCAGACCATCCATCCCGACGAGCCGTTCGGAAGCGCGCTGCGCCTGATGTACGAAGGCAAGTTCCGGCACCTCCCGGTCGTCGAGTTCGACCGGCCGCTGGGCATGGTTTCGGTCCGCGACGCGCTCGACGAGGACCTCTACGAGCTCCGCCTCGATCTCGAGCAGCGCGAGACGATGCGCGATTGACCGCGCCGGTGCACGGAGCCGCGAGCGCGCACCGCGGCCTTCCACAACCCAGGAGACCCCGATGACCTCGCACACCTACAAGCTGGTTGAACTGGTCGGCTCGTCGCCCAGCAGCAGCGACGATGCGATCCGCAACGCCATCGCCAAGGCATCGGCTACAATCAAGCACATCGACTGGTACCAGGTCATCGAGTCGCGCGGTCACGTCGTGAACGGCAAGATCGCCCATTTCCAGGTGACGCTGAAGGTCGGATTCCGGATCGAATGACCCGGCGCCACCGCCAGAGCGCCCCCAGCCGGGGGGCGCGATCCTTTCCATCGCTCGCCCGTTGCAGTCCGCCACCCCGTTCCATCCTGCCGTAGCCGGCTGGTTCGCCAGCCACTTCGCGGCGCCGACGCCGGCGCAGGCGCAAGCCTGGCCGCTGATCCGCTCCGCCCGCGACGTGCTGATCGCCGCGCCCACCGGGTCGGGAAAGACGCTGGCCGCATTCCTCGCCGCGATCGACGATCTGCTGAAGCAGGGGCATGACGGCGGGCTGCCCGACGAGACCCGCGTCGTCTACGTCTCGCCGCTGAAGGCCCTGTCCAACGACGTCCACCGGAACCTCGCGCTGCCGCTGTCCGGCATCCGCGAGGAGCTCGCGCGGCGCGGGGAGGCGGACGTCGACATCAGGACGCTGGTGCGCACCGGGGACACGCCCTCGCGCGAGCGCGAGGGCATGCGCAGGCGGCCGCCGCACATCGTCGTGACGACACCCGAGTCCCTCTACGTGCTGCTGGGCTCCGAATCGGGACGCAGGATGCTGGCGACGACGCGCACGGTCATCGTCGACGAGATCCACGCGATCGCGGCGAGCAAGCGCGGCAGCCATCTCGCACTGTCGCTGGAGCGCCTCGAGGCTCTCGCCGGCCGGCCGCTGCAGCGGATCGGCCTGTCGGCGACGCAAAAGCCCATCGACGCCATCGCCGGTTTCCTGGTCGGCGTGCATCCGGACCGCGTGGCCTGCGCCATCGTCGACCTCGGCCACGTGCGCGAGCGCGATCTCGCGATCGAGGTGCCGTCGTCGCCGCTGGAAGCGGTGATGTCCAACGAGGTCTGGGAGCAGGTGTACGCACGGCTCGCCGATCTCGCCCGCGCGCACCGCACCACGCTCGTCTTCGTCAACACCCGCCGTCTTGCCGAACGCGTCGCGCGGCACCTGTCGGCGATCCTCGGTCGCGATCAGGTGATGGCCCATCACGGCAGCATGGCGCGCGAGATCCGCCTCGCAGCCGAGCAGCGGCTGAAGAACGGCGAGCTGCGGCTGCTGGTCGCCACCGCGTCGCTCGAGCTCGGCATCGACATCGGCGACGTCGAGCTGGTCTGCCAGATCGCGTCGCCGCGGTCGATCGCCACATTCCTGCAGCGGGCCGGACGCGCGAGCCATGCGGTCGGTGGCGTTCCCAAGGCGAGGATCTTCCCGACTTCGCGCGACGAGCTCGTCGAATGCGCCGCGCTGCTCGACGCAGTGCAGCGCGGCGAGCTCGATCGCCTCGCGATCCCCGACAAGCCGCTCGACGTGCTCGCGCAGCAGATGGTCGCCGAAGTCGCCGCGCGCGAATGGCGCGAGGACGAGCTTTTCGCATGCTTCCGGCGCGCGTCGCCCTACGCGACCCTGACCCGGGACGCGTACCTCGAGGTCCTGCGGATGCTCGCCGAGGGCTTCACGACGCGCAACGGGCATCGCGGCGCCTGGCTCCACCGCGACGCGGTCAACGGCATGCTGCGGGGGCGCCGCGGGGCGCGGCTCACCGCGCTGACCTCGGGCGGCGCGATCCCCGATACCGCGGACTACGACGTGGTCCTGGAGCCGGCCGGGCACAAGGTCGGGACCGTCAACGAGGATTTCGCCGTCGAGAGCCTCGCCGGCGACGTCTTCCAGCTCGGCAACACGTCGTACCGGATCCGCCGCATCGAGGCGGGCAAGCTTCGCGTCGAGGATGCGCAGGGCCAGCCGCCCGGGATTCCGTTCTGGCTGGGCG
>JBLMVY010000179.1:0-10399 GCA_050256935.1 Candidatus Levyibacteriota bacterium
CAGCGGGCGTCGCGAGGCAAGCCGATCGTCAACCTCGTGCCCCTGATCGACCACGAGAAGATCACGGCGATCCTGCCGGTCAAGGAGTTCGAGGAAGGGCGCTACGTGTTCATGGCGACCGCCATGGGCACGGTCAAGAAGACGCCGCTCACCGATTTCTCGCGGCCGCGGCCGTCGGGAATCATCGCCGTCGACCTGACCGATGGCGACCGGCTGATCGGCGTCGCGCTCACCGACGGCAAGCACGACGTCATGCTGTTCAGCTCAGGCGGCAAGGCGGTGCGCTTCGACGAGAACGACGTGCGCCCGATGGGCCGCAACGCCCACGGCGTGCGCGGCATGATGCTCGACAAGGGCCAGAAGGTCATCGCGATGCTGGTCGCCGAGGACGAGACGCAGTCGGTGCTGACCGCGACCGAGAACGGCTACGGCAAGCGCACGCCGATCGTCGAATACACGCGCCACGGCCGCGGCACCAAGGGCATGATCGCCATCCAGCAGTCGAGCCGCAACGGCCAGGTCGTCGGTGCGGCGCTGGTGCGACGCGACGACGAGGTGATGCTGATCTCGACCGGCGGCGTCCTCATCCGCACCAGCGTCAAGTCGATCCGCGAGATGGGGCGCTCGACCCAGGGCGTGACCCTGATCAACCTCGGCGAGGGCGAGAAGCTCGCCGGGCTGGAGCCGATCGCCGAGCGCGACGACGAGGACGTCGAGTGACCGGTCGCGTCTGGAACTTCAGCGCCGGCCCGGCCGCGATGCCCGAGCCGGTGCTGCAGCGGGCGCAGGCCGAGCTCCTCGACTGGCAGGGCCGCGGCATGTCGGTGATGGAGATGAGCCACCGCGGCGCCGACTTCACCTCGATCGCGCACAAGGCCGAAGCCGACCTGCGCGCGCTGCTGGCGATTCCCGCGAACTACAAGGTCCTGTTCCTGCAGGGCGGGGCGCTGGCGCAGAACGCGATCGTCCCGCTCAACCTGCTCGCGCCGGGCGGTGTGGCGGACTACGTCGACACCGGGCACTGGGCGCAGAAATCCATCGCCGAGGCGCGCAAGTACGGCGAGGTCAGCGTCGTGGCGTCCTCCGCGGACGCGCAGTACACGTACGTGCCGCCACAGTCCGCCTGGCGACGCTCGCCCGCGGCGAGCTACGTGCACGTGACGACCAACGAGACCATCGGCGGCGTCGAATGGTTCCGGGTTCCCGACACCGGCGACACGCCGCTGGTCGCAGACGCGTCGTCGCACCTGCTGTCGCGACCCCTCGACGTCTCCCGCTTCGGGGTCATCTACGCCGGCGCGCAGAAGAACATCGGGCCGGCCGGCCTCACGCTGGTGATCGTCCGCGAAGACCTGATCGGCCGGGCGCGGCGCGAGTGCCCGTCGGTGTTCGACTACGCGGTGCAGGCCGGGGCCGAATCGATGTACAACACGCCGGCGACCTTCGGGATCTATCTGGCCGGCCTGACGTTCGAATGGCTGATCGCCCAGGGTGGACTTCCGGCGATCGAGCGTGCCAACATCGCCAAGGCCGACGCGCTCTACGCCGAGATCGATCGCAGCGGCTTCTACCGCAATCCTGTACGCAAATCGGACCGCTCGCGGATGAACGTGCCTTTCTTCCTTCCGGACGACCGGCTGAACGACGCTTTCCTTGCAGGCGCGAAGTCCCGGGGCCTCGTGCAGCTCAAGGGACATCGAGTGGTCGGCGGCATGCGCGCGTCGATCTACAACGCGATGCCCCTCGCCGGCGTCGAGGCGCTGGTCGAGTGGATGCGCGAATTCGAGCGCCAGCATGGCTGAGCCTTCTGCCGGCGAAAGCCGGCCCGACGACATCGACGCCACGCTGCGGGGCCATCGCGACGCCATCGACGCGCTCGATCGCGATATTCTCGCGCGCCTCAACGAGCGTGCGACCCATGCCAAGGCGATCGGCGCGCTGAAGGCGGGCAGCGGCGGATCCGCGTACCGGCCCGACCGCGAGGCGCAGGTGCTCGCGCGCCTCACCGCACACAACACGGGGCCGCTGTCCAACGAGGCCGTCACCGGGGTGTTCCGCCAGGTGATGTCGGCCTGCCTCGCCCTGGAGCAGAAGCTGCGCATCGCCTACCTGGGCCCGGCCGGGACCTTCAGCCATGCCGCCGTCGCGCGCCATTTCGGGCAGTTCGTCGACGCGGTTCCCTGCGCGACCATCGACGAGATCTTCCGCGCCGGCGAAGGCGGGCAGGCGGACTACGTCGTCGTCCCGGTCGAGAACTCGACCGAAGGCGCCGTCGGGCGGACCCTGGACCTGATGTGCACGACCGAGCTCTCGATCTGCGGGGAGATCAAGCTCCGCGTCCAGCAGAACCTGCTGTCGAACGCAGCGGGGCTCGACCGGGTGGTCAAGGTCTACTCGCACGCGCAATCGCTCGCCCAGTGCGCGCAATGGCTGTCGCGCCACCTTCCCGCGGCGGCGCGCGTTCCGGTGTCGAGCAATGCCGAGGCCGCTCGCCTCGCGGCGCTGGAGGAGAACACGGGTGCGATCGCCGGGGAGATCGCCGCGTCGATCTATGGGCTGGGCGTGCTCGCGGCCCACATCGAGGACGAGCCCAACAACACGACCCGCTTCTGGGTGCTCGGTCGGCAGGCGGTACCTGCGTCGGGCAGCGACAAGACCTCGCTGGTGATGTCGGCGCCGAATCGGCCGGGCGCCGTGCACGCGCTGCTCGCGCCTTTCGCGACGCACGGCGTTTCGATGACGCGCTTCGAATCCCGCCCCGCGCGCACGGGGCTGTGGGAGTATCTGTTCTTCGTCGACCTCTCGGGCCACCGCGACGATCCCGCCGTCGCCGCCGCGTTGCGCGAGTTGGCTGCGATGGCTCCGTTCCTGAAGCTGCTCGGGTCCTACCCGTCGGCGCCGACCTGAAGACCACGATGAACCCTGGCAATCCCACGGCGCTGGCGCCGGAATACGTGCGCAGCATCGCGCCCTATGTCGGCGGCAAGCCGATCGAGGAGCTCGCGCGCGAGATGAATCTCGATCCGGCGACCATCGTCAAGCTCGCGTCCAACGAGAATCCCCGCGGACCCAGCCCGCGGGTGCGCGAGGCGATCGCCGCGGCGGCGCGGGACCTCAACCGCTATCCCGACGGCAACGGCTACGCGCTCAAGATGGCGCTGGCGAAGCGGCTCGCGCGCAGCCCGGACGAGGTCGTGCTGGGCAACGGCAGCAACGACGTGCTGGAGCTGGTCACCCAGGCGTTCCTGCGACCGGGCGACCATGCCGTCTGGTCGCAGCACGCCTTCATCGTCTATCCGCTGGCGACCAAGGCCCGCGGCGCGACCGGGACGGAGGTCCCGGCGAAGGACCACGGGCACGATCTCGACGCCATGCGCGCGGCGATCACGCCGCGCACGCGCATCGTGTTCATCGCCAATCCGAACAACCCGACGGGCACCTGGCTGCCGGCGGGCGCGGTCGAGGCGTTCGTCGCCAGCGTGCCGCGCGAGGTCCTGGTCGTGCTCGACGAGGCCTACAACGAGTTCCTCGAGCCCGCCGAGCAGTCCAATGCCGTCGACTGGATCGGGCGCCATCCGAACCTGGTCGTGTCGCGGACCTTCTCCAAGGCGCACGGGCTGGCGGGGCTGCGCGTCGGCTTCGGGGTGATGGAAGCGTCGGTCGCCGACCTGCTGAACCGGGTGCGCCAGCCGTTCAACGTCAACTCGCTGGCGCAGGCGGCGGCGATCGCGGCCCTCGAGGATGCCGGCTATGTCGAGGAGAGCCGGCGGCTCAACCGCGAGGGCATGCGCACGCTCGAGGCCGGCTTCGCGCGCCACGGCCTGCGCTGGCTGCCGTCGCATGGCAATTTCGTGCTGGTGCAGGTGGGCGACGCGCGGCGCGTCTACGAGTCGCTGCTCGCGCAGGGCGTCATCGTGCGCCCGGTCGCCAACTACGGCCTGCCGGAATGGCTGCGCGTGACCGTCGGCCTGCCGGAGGAGAACCAGCGCTTCCTGGATGCGCTGGCGCAGGCGCTGCGAGCCGGCGCGGGGGTGGCGGCCGGTGCGCATCGCTAAGCTCGTCGTCATCGGCGTCGGCCTGATGGGGGCGTCCTGCGCCCTCGCGCTGCGCTCGGCGGGTGCGGTCGGACAGGTCGTGGGCGTCGGGCGCTCGCGCGCCAACCTCGAACGCGCGCTGGCCCGCGGCGCGATCGACAAGGCCCTGACCCTGGACGAGGACTGGACGCGCGAGGTGGCCGGGGCCGACATCGTGCTGATCGCCACACCGGTCGCGCAGTACCGGTCGGTCCTCGCCGCCCTGGCGCCGGTGCTCGACGATCGCACGGTCGTGACCGACGCCGGGAGCACCAAGCAGGATGTCGTCAGGGCGGCACGCGAGACGCTCGGACGCAGCCTGCCGCGGTTCGTGCCGGGCCACCCGATCACCGGCAGCGAGCGCTCCGGCGCGGATGCCGCCGACGCGACGCTCTACGTCGGGCGCCAGGTCATCCTCACGCCCCTGCCCGAGACCGCGCCGGCGGCGCTCGCCCGGGCCGAGGAGTTCTGGACCGCCTGCGGCGCGCGCGTGTCGCGGCTCGATCCCGAGCGCCACGACCGCATCCTCGCCGCCGTCTCCCATTTGCCGCACCTGCTTGCGTTCCTGCTGGTCGCCGAGCTGGTGGGGCGCCCGGATGGCGCCGAGTACCTCGGCAACGCCGGCGGCGGATTCCGCGACTTCACGCGCATCGCCGCGAGCTCTCCCGAGATGTGGCGCGACATCACGCTGGCCAACCGCGATGCGCTGCTGACCGAGATCGGCGCCTTTCGCGCAGCGCTCGACGCGCTGGCGATGTCGATCGAGCATCGCGACGCCGCTGCAGTCGAGGCGATGATCGCCAAAGCCGCGGATGCCCGCCGGCGCTGGGGCGCGTCCGGCATCGGCGCGGTTCTCCCCGCCGACAGCGCCTCCTGACCCGCGGCAGCACCGCCCGGTTCACGCGATGATCGAGCGCGGACCCGCGACGCTCACGCTGGCGCCCATCGCGCAGGCACAGGGGGTGGTCGCGCTGCCCGGTTCCAAGAGCATCTCCAACCGCAGCTTGCTGCTCGCGGCACTTGCCGACGGGACGACCCGGCTCACCGGGCTGCTCGACGCCGACGACACCCAGCGGATGATGGAGGCGTTGCGCATCCTCGGCGTCGCGGTCGATCACGACCCGCAAAGGGGCGACTGCACGGTCATCGGCGTCGGCCCGGTGTTCCCCGCGCGCCGCGCGGCGCTCTTCCTCGGCAATGCGGGAACCGCCGTGCGGCCGCTCACCGCCGTGCTCGCGATGCAGGGCGGCGACTACACGATCGACGGGGTGGCGAGGATGCGCGAGCGCCCGATCGGCGACCTCGTCGACGCGCTGCGCCATCAGGGCTGCGACCTGCGCTATCTCGGGAATGCGGGGTTTCCGCCGCTGGCCATCGGCGCCTCGGGCGGTCGCGCCGGCGGTCGCATCCCCATCCGGGGCGACGTGTCCAGCCAGTTCCTGTCGGCGCTGCTGCTCGCGCTCCCGGTCGCCCGGGGCGCGGCGAAGACCGCGACCACCGTCGAGATCGTGACGCCGCTGATATCGCGGCCGTATGTCGAGATCACGACCCGCCTGATGCAGCGCTACGGGGTGAGCGTGGCGGCCCCCGACGCCTCGACCTTCCGCGTCGAGGCCGGGGCGCGCTACGTCAGCCCCGGAACCCTGCACGTCGAGGGTGACGCCTCGTCGGCGTCGTATTTCCTCGCCGCGGGCGTTCTGGGCGGGGGGCCGGTGCGCGTGACCGGGGTCGGCCGCAACTCGATCCAGGGCGACGTCGCCTTCGCCGACGTGCTGGCGCAGCAGGGTGCGGACATCCGCTTCGGCGACGACTGGATCGAGGCGCGACGCGGCTCCCCACTCGCCGGCGGGACGATCGATTGCCTCGCCATCCCCGACGCGGCGATGACGCTCGCCGTCGTCGCGCTGTTCGCGCGCGCGCCGACGCGTCTCACCAACATCGGGAGCTGGCGGGTCAAGGAGACCGATCGCATCGCGGCGATGGCGACCGAGCTCGCGAAGCTCGGGGCGCGGGTCGCGGCCGGTGACGACTTCCTCGAGGTCGCGCCCCTGGCGGCGTTCCGCCACGCGGCGATCGACACCTACGACGATCACCGGATGGCCATGTGCTTCGCCCTCGCGGCTTTCGGCGGTGCCGGGGTGACGGTCAACGACCCGGCCTGCGTGCGCAAGACCTTTCCGGCGTACTTCGAGCGGCTGGCGCAGATCACCGGGACTGCGAAATGACCGGGGCTGCCGCCCCGCTGGTGATCGCCATCGACGGGCCCGCGGCCTCGGGCAAGGGAACCGTCGCCCAGCGCGTCGCCGCCGCGCTGGGCCTGCACTACCTCGACAGCGGATCGCTCTACCGGCTGGTGGCGCTGCAGGCGCTGGCGCGCGGCGTCGGCGCCGACGACGCGCCGGCGCTGGCGCAGATCGCCGCGGCGCTGGGGCCGGTCTTCCGCGACGGGCGCATCGAGGTCGGCGCGCGGGATGTCACCGAGGCGCTGCGGGGCGAGGCAGTGTCGGCGATGGCCTCGCGGGTCGCTGTCCACGCCCCGGTGCGCGAGGCGCTCCTCGCCCGGCAACGGGCGTTCCGCAGACGGCCGGGCCTGGTCGCGGAGGGGCGCGACATGGGCACGGTGGTGTTTCCGGACGCCCGCCTCAAGGTGTTCCTGACGGCGAGCGCCGAGGCGAGGGCGGGTCGGCGCCATAAGCAGTTGATCGAAAAAGGAATCTCCGCTAAAATGGACGACCTTTTGCGCGACATCCGGGAGCGTGACGCCCGCGACTCGACGCGAGCTGCTGCACCGCTCGTGCCCGCCGCGGACGCCGTGGTCCTGGATTCGACCGACCTGTCGGTCGCCGCAGTCACCGATGCCGTCCTGGCGCTCTGTCGCGAGCGATGCGGCGAGCCGGGCGGTGCGGGCGGGCGCAGATGAAAACGTAACGGGACTCAAGGCAAGGAACCGGAGCCCGCGCTAACCCTAGCCGGCGCGTGCGTCCGGATTTTCAACCACCAACCCGCCCCGGGCGAGATACAGGGTTCTCGCACAAGGCGGCGTTATCGACTGAGGAACCAACCCCGATGGCTATTGCCACGCAAACCTCCACCCCGACCGCCGGCGCCGAGAACTTCGCCGCGCTGTTCGAGGAGTCCCTCGCGCGCCAGGAAATGCGCCAGGGCGAACTGATCACCGCCGAAGTCATCCGCGTCGACTACAACATCGTCGTCGTCAACGCCGGACTGAAGTCGGAGAGCTTCATTCCCATCGAGGAATTCAAGAACGACAACGGCGAGGTCGAGGTCAAGCCCGGCGATTTCGTCACCGTCGCGATCGAGAGCCTCGAGAACGGCTATGGCGAGACCCGCCTGTCGCGCGACAAGGCGAAGCGCCTCAAGGCCTGGCACGACCTCGAAGCCTCGATGGAGCAGGGCTCGATCGTCCAGGGCTTCGTCACCAGCAAGGTGAAGGGCGGCCTCACCGTGATGATCAACGGCATCCGCGCCTTCCTTCCCGGATCGCTGGTCGACATCCGCCCGGTCAAGGACACGACGCCCTACGAGAACAAGCAGCTCGACTTCAAGGTCATCAAGCTCGACCGCAAGCGCAACAACGTCGTCGTCTCGCGCCGCGCCGTGCTCGAGGAGAGCCTGGGCGAGGAGCGCGAAAAGCTCCTGTCGACGCTGTCGGAAGGCGCGATCGTCAAGGGCATCGTCAAGAACATCACCGACTACGGCGCGTTCGTCGACCTCGGCGGCATCGACGGCCTGCTGCACATCACCGACCTCGCCTGGCGTCGCGTCAAGCATCCGTCGGAAGTGCTCGCGGTCGGCGACGAGGTCACCGCCAAGGTCCTGAAGTTCGACCAGGAGAAGAACCGCGTCTCGCTGGGGCTGAAGCAGCTCGGCGACGACCCCTGGGTCGGCCTGTCGCGGCGCTATCCGCCGAGCACCCGCCTGTTCGGCAAGGTCACGAACATCACCGATTACGGCGCGTTCGTCGAGATCGAGTCGGGCATCGAGGGCCTGGTCCACGTCTCGGAGATGGACTGGACCAACAAGAACATCCATCCGACCAAGGTCGTGCAGCTGGGCGACGAGGTCGAGGTGATGATCCTGGAGATCGACGAGGACCGTCGCCGCATCTCGCTGGGGATGAAGCAGTGCATGGCCAATCCCTGGGACGAGTTCGCGATGAACTACAAGAAGGGCGACAAGGTATCGGGCCAGATCAAGTCGATCACCGATTTCGGCGTGTTCGTCGGCCTGCCCGGCGGCATCGACGGCCTGGTGCACCTGTCGGACCTGTCGTGGGCGAATCCCGGCGAGCAGGCGGTGCGCGACTACAAGAAGGGCCAGGAAGTCGAGGCCGTGGTGCTGGCGATCGACGTCGAGCGCGAGCGCATCTCGCTGGGCATCAAGCAGCTCGAAGGCGATCCGTTCAACAACTTCGTCGCGACCCACGACAAGGGCAGCATCGTCACGGGTACGGTCAAGAGCCTCGACGCCAAGGGTGCGGTCATCTCCCTGGGCGGCGAGATCGAGGGCTACCTGCGGGCGTCGGAAGTCTCGCGCGACCGCGTCGAGGACATCCGCACGCGCCTGAAGGAGGGCGATTCGGTGACCGCGATGATCATCAACGTCGACCGCAAGAACCGCAGCATCAACCTGTCGATCAAGGCCAAGGACAACGCCGACGAGTCCGAAGCGATGCAGCGGATGAGCGCGGAGAACGCCGGCACGAGCACCGGGACGACCAACCTCGGTGCGCTGCTCAAGGCCAAGCTCGACAACAAGGCCAACGGCTGACGACGGGGACGGTGCGATGACCAAATCGGAGCTGATCGACCGCCTCGCGGCGCAGTTCCCGCAACTGGTCGCCAAGGATGCCGAGCTTGCGGTCAAGATGGTGCTCGATGCGATGGCCGAGAGCCTCGCGAAAGGCGAGCGCATCGAGATCCGCGGGTTCGGCAGCTTCGGCCTGAACCACCGGCCGCCGCGCACCGGTCGCAACCCCAAGTCCGGCGAGAAGGTGCAGGTGCCGGAGAAGTACGTGCCGCATTTCAAGGCCGGGAAGGAATTGCGCGAGCGCGTCGATTTCGACGCCGCGCAGGATTGACCCGGGCGATGATTCTCGAACGGGCGGCCGGCGTGAACGCGCGGGCCGCCTTTTTTTTGGGACGACGGCCATGAGCGTGTTGCGCTGGATCTTCACGGCGGTCATTTTCATCGCGCTGCTGTTCATTTCGCTGCAGAACGCCGATCCCGTCACCGTGCGCGTGTTCACGTTCTATTCGTGGCAGGCACCGCTGGTGTTCGTGATCCTGATCGCCTTCGCGGCGGGTGTCGCGCTGGGGCTGCTGTCGGCGGCGTTCAAGGTCGCGCGCCTCAAGCGCCAGATGAGCCGCATGCGCCGCGAGCACCGCGCCCATCCGCCCACGCCTGCGCCTGCGCCGCACGGCGCGGCCCCGGGCACGACGCCGGCGTCGGGGCCGGGATTCGAGCCCCCGACCCGCGGCGGCGTCTGAGGCCGACGCTCGACGCCGGATCGCCTGCCGATGGATTTCGAGCTGTGGTGGCTGCTGCCGATTCCCGCGCTGTTCTTCGCGCTGGGCTGGATCGCCGCGCGCATCGACATCAAGCACCTGCTGCACGAGTCGCGGGCGCTGCCCCTGTCGTATTTCAAGGGCCTCAACTTCCTGCTCAACGAGCAGCCGGACAAGGCGATCGAATCGTTCATCGAGGTCGTCAAGGTCGATCCCCAGACCATCGACCTGCATTTCGCGCTGGGATCGCTGTTTCGCCGGCAGGGCGAGACCGACCGCGCCATCCGCATGCACCAGAACCTGCTCGACCGGCCGACGCTGCCCGCCGACAAGCGCACGATGGCGACCTACGAGCTCGCCCAGGATTTCCATCGCGCCGGCATGCTCGACCGCGCCGAGGACCTGTTCAGCAGGCTCGACGGAACGACGTTCGAGCACTCGGCGCTGTCCCACCTGATCTCGATCTACGAGACCGAGAAGGACTGGCCGAAGGCGATCGCGGCGACGCAGCGGATGGAGGAGATGGCCAAGCAGCCGTACCACAAGGAGATCGCGCAGTACCACTGCGAGCTCGCGCAGGCGGCGCTGGTCAAGTCCGACCGTGCGACCGTGCTTGCCGAGCTGGAGCGCGCGCTGGCGCTGCATCGCGGCTGCACGCGCGCGAACCTGATCCACGGCGACCTCGAGTTCCAGGAGCGGAACTGGCACGGCGCGGTCGGCATCTGGCAGCGGATCGAATCGCAGAATCCGCCGTTCCTCGCACTCGCGGCCGATCGCTTCGCCGACGCCTACCGCAAG
>JBLMVY010000180.1:0-13780 GCA_050256935.1 Candidatus Levyibacteriota bacterium
AGGCGGGCTCGATCGCCAACCTGACGGCGTCGATCATCGGCAACGTGTTCGGCTTCAAGCCGATCAAGGCGCTGCGGCTGGAGGACATGCGCATCCCGGTCGCCTACGTGAAGACCTTCGATGGGCCGCCGACGGGCATCATCGTCGAGCGCGAGCGCCTCGACAAGTTCGGCCGCCCGCTGCTGGGCGCGACGGTCAAGCCCAAGCTCGGCCTGTCGGGCAAGAACTACGGCCGCGTCGTCTACGAGGCGCTGAAGGGCGGACTCGATTTCACCAAGGACGACGAGAACATCAACTCGCAGCCGTTCATGCACTGGCGCGACCGCTTCCTGTTCTGCATGGAGGCGGTGAACCGCGCCCAGGCCGCCACCGGCGAGATCAAGGGGCACTACCTCAACGTCACCGCGGCGACGATGGAGGACATGTACGAGCGCGCCAACTTCGCCAAGGAGCTGGGCTCGACGATCGTGATGATCGACCTCGTGATCGGCTACACGGCGATCCAGTCGATGTCCAAGTGGGCGCGCAGGAACGACATGATCCTGCACCTGCACCGTGCCGGGCACTCGACCTACACGCGGCAGAAGTCGCACGGCGTGTCGTTCCGCGTGATCTCCAAGTGGATGCGGCTGGCCGGCGTCGACCACATCCACGCGGGCACCGTCGTCGGCAAGCTCGAGGGCGATCCGAACTCGGTGCAGGGCTTCTACGACATCCTGCGCGAGCCGAAGAACCCGGTGAACCTGACGCGCGGCATCTTCTTCGAGCAGGACTGGGCGGGGCTGCGCAAGGTGATGCCGGTCGCCTCGGGCGGCATCCACGTCGGGCAGATGCACCAGCTGCTGACCTACCTGGGCGAGGACAACGTGCTGCAGTTCGGCGGAGGTACGATCGGGCATCCGATGGGCATCGCCGCGGGTGCTGCCGCCAACCGCGTCGGCCTGGAGGCGATGATCCTGGCGCGCAACGAGGGCCGCGACATCTGGAACGAGGGGCCGCAGATCCTGGAGAACGCGGCGCGCCATTGCGCACCGCTGCGCGCGGCGCTCGACACGTGGAAGGACATCACCTTCGACTACGCGAGCACCGACACCCTGGACTTCGTCCCGACCCCGACCCCCGCGTGACCGCCGACCGAGAGGAGACCAAGCGATGAGACTGACCCAGGGCACGTTTTCGTTCCTTCCCGACCTCACCGACGCGCAGATCGGCGCCCAGATCGAGTACTGCCTCGCGAACGGCTGGGCGGTGTCGATCGAGTACACCGACGACCCGCACCCCCGCAACAGCTACTGGGACATGTTCGGCGCCCCCATGTTCGACCTCAAGGACGCGGCGGGCATCATGGGCGAGATCCAAAGCTGCCGGGCGGCCTTCCCCAACCACTACGTCAAGGTCAACGCCTTCGATTCGACGCACGGAGTGGAGTCGCTGCGGCTGTCGTTCATCGTCAACCGTCCGAAGGACGAGCCGGGCTTCGCGCTGATCCGCGAGGAGGCCGCCGGGCGCCAGCTCCGCTACACGACGCGCGCCTACGCAACCGACAAGCCCGAAGGGGCGCGCTACTAGCGCCCCCGGACCGCGCAACCCGATGTCAGGAGGAGGCATCGTGTCGGCAACCGTCGAAACGCCGCTCGATCTCGACGCGCTCTACCGCGATTCGCACGTCGGCGAGACCCTCGACGCGCTGGACCGCGAGCTGGTCGGGCTGGTCCCGGTCAAGACCCGGGTGCGCGAGATCGCCGCGCTGCTGCTCGTCGAGCGGCTGCGGCGGACGCTGGGGCTCGAGGCCGGCGCCCCGTCGCTGCACATGTCGTTCACCGGGAACCCCGGCACCGGCAAGACGACCGTCGCCCTGCGCATGGCCGCGCTGCTGCACAGCCTGGGCTACGTCCGCAAGGGGCACCTCGTCGCCGTCACCCGCGACGACCTGGTCGGCCAGTACATCGGCCACACGGCGCCCAAGACCAAGGAGGTGCTGAAGAAGGCGATGGGCGGCGTGCTGTTCATCGACGAGGCCTACTACCTCTATCGCCCGGAGAACGAGCGCGACTACGGCCAGGAGGCGATCGAGATCCTGCTGCAGGTGATGGAGAACCAGCGCGACGACCTGGTCGTGATCTTCGCCGGCTACAAGGACCGGATGGAGCGCTTCTTCCAGAGCAATCCCGGGCTGTCGTCGCGCATCGCCCACCACATCGACTTCCCCGATTACTCGGAGGGCGAGCTCTTCGCCATCGCACAGCTGATGCTCGAGCGCATGCAGTACCGGCTGACCGACGGCGCCGCCCAGGCGTTGCACGAGTACATCGCGCGGCGCCGCACCCAGCCGCATTTCGCCAACGCGCGCTCGGTGCGCAACGCCCTCGACCGCGCGAGGCTGCGGCAGGCGAAGCGCCTGTTCGAGAACCGGGGCGCACCGCTGTCGCGCGATGCCCTGATGACCATCGAGGCCGACGACATCCGGGCGAGCCGGGTGTTCGGCAACGGAGGCTCACGATGATCGCGGCTGCGGGTCTCGGATCGGGTCCTTCCGGCGCAAGCGCCTCCGCTGCGGGCCTCGCCGCCCTGACGGCCCTGATCTTCGACGTCGACGGCACCCTCGCCGACACCGAGGAGACGCATCGCCAGGCGTTCAACTACGCCTTCCTGCATTTCGGCCTCGGCTGGGAGTGGGGGAAGCCGCTCTACCGCGAGCTGCTGAAGACCTCCGGAGGCAAGGAGCGCATCGCCCGGTTCATCGACACCCTGCAGCTTCCGGCCCCCGAAGCCGCGCGGCTGCAGCAGCTCGTTCCGGCAATCCATCGCGAGAAGACGCGCCTGTACGCCGAGCTGATCGCCGACGGGCGCTGTCCGCTGCGACCCGGGGTCGCGCGACTGCTCGACGACGCGCACGCCTCCGGGGTCCGGCTGGCGATCGCGTCGACGACGACCCCCGAGAACGTCGACGCCCTGCTGACGCGGCACCTCGGGAAGGGGGCGCTGCAGCGCTTCGCCTGCATCGCCTGCGGCGATCACGTCGAGCGCAAGAAGCCGTCGCCGGACATCTACACCCTCGCCCTCGCGACCCTCGGCTGCCCGGCGCGCAGCTGCATCGCCTTCGAGGATTCCGCCAACGGCCTGCGCGCGGCCAAGGCCTGCGGTCTGTACACCGTCGTCACGCCCTCGCAATGGACGATGGGCGAAGCCTTCGGCGACGCCGACCTCGTGCTCTCGCACCTGGGCGATCCTGCGCATCCGCTGCCGCCCGCGCAGGCGGCGGCCGCGGGCGGTCCCTGGCTGGGGATGCGCGAGCTGCGCAGCCTGCACGCGGCGGCGGGCGCCGCGCGGGAGGGTGCGCAATCATGAGCGCGCGCCAGGTTCATGCTCATGCCGGGGCCCGCTCCGGCGGGCCGGGGCGGCCGGATCGCGTGCGCGCGGTGGCCTTCGATCTCGACGGCACGCTGATCGACAGTGCGCCGGACCTGGCGGCCGCCGCCAACGCCATGCTGGAAGCGCTGGGCCACCCGCGGCTGCCCGAGGCGCGCATCGCGGCGCTGATCGGCAACGGCATCGACCGGCTGGTCGAGGGCGCGCTCGCCGCGGCCACCGGACGTGCGGCCGGCGACCCGCCGCTGGCGACGGCCGCCACGCTGTTCCGCGGCTGCTATGCGGAGAGGCTCTTCGACCGCAGCCGCGTCTACCCCGGCGTGATCGAAGGCCTCGCGGCGCTGGATGCGCTGGGGGTCCCGCGCTGCTGCATCACCAACAAGGCCAGCGCGTTCACCCTGCCCCTGCTCGACGCCGCGGATCTCGCGCCCCGCCTCGCGTTCGCGCTGTGCGCCGACCGTGCCGAAGAGCGCAAGCCGGCCCCGGCCATGCTGCTCGCCGCCTGTGAACGCCTGGGCGTGGACCCCGGCGAGATGCTCTACGTCGGCGACTCGCGGATCGACATCGAGGCGGCGCGCGCCGCAGGCTGCCCGGTCGCCGTCGTCGACTATGGCTACCATCAGGGTTTCTCCCTCGAAGCCGGGCGCCCGGACTGGATCATCGGGAGCCTCGTCGAGCTGTCCGCGCTGCCGGCCATGCGGCCGCTCGCGAACCTGCAAGCCTGAGGAGCAAGGAAATGCTCGCCGACCGCACGACGCTGACCCAGTTCCTGATCGAGGAGCGCCGCCGCCATCCGGGCGCCAGCGGCGAATTCAACGGCCTGATCCTCGACGTCGCGCTCGCCTGCAAGGCGATTTCGCGCGAGGTCGCGAGCGGCGCGCTCGCCGGCGTCCTCGGGGGCAACGCGACGACCAACGTCCAGGGCGAGAGCCAGAAGAAGCTCGACGTCATCGCCAACGACCTGTTCCTGCGCGCCAACGAATGGGGCGGGCACCTGGCCGGCATGGTGTCCGAGGAACTCGAGGAGCCCTACGCGATTCCCCGGCAATACCCGCGGGGCAGCTACCTGCTCGCGTTCGACCCGCTCGACGGCTCGTCGAACATCGACGTCAACGTCGCCGTCGGCAGCATCTTCTCGATCCTGCGCGCGCCCAATCCCGGCGTCGATGCGGCGGCGGGGGATTTCCTGCAGCCGGGCCACCGGCAGGTCTGCGCCGGCTACGCCATCTACGGCCCGTCGACGATGCTGGTGCTGACCGTGGGCAACGGCGTCCACGGCTTCACCCTCGATCCGCTGCTGGGCGAATTCTTCCTCACCCATCCGGGCATCGGGATCCCCGTCACGACCAGCGAGTTCGCCATCAATGCCTCGAACAGTCGGTTCTGGGAGCCCGCGGTCAAGCGCTACGTCGAGGAGTGCCTG
Organism: Candidatus Levyibacteriota bacterium; assembly: GCA_050256935.1. Taxonomy (GTDB): domain Bacteria; phylum Pseudomonadota; class Gammaproteobacteria; order Burkholderiales; family Casimicrobiaceae; genus VBCG01. Next base: position 4,793 of record JBLMVY010000180.1, read on the forward strand.
GCGGGGAAGGCGGGGCCGCGCGGCAAGGACTTCAACATGCGCTGGATCGCGTCGCTGGTCGCCGAGACGCACCGCGTGCTGATGCGCGGCGGCGTGTTCCTGTACCCGCGCGACACCCGGGAGCCGCCCAAGCCCGGCAGGCTGCGGCTGCTCTACGAGGCCAATCCGATCGCCTTCATCGTCGAGCAGGCGGGCGGACGGGCGAGCACCGGGCGCGAGCGGGTGCTCGACGCCGCGCCCGAGTCGCTGCACCAGCGGATCGGCCTCGTCTTCGGCTCGCGCGAGGAGGTCGCGCGGATCGAGCAGTACCATCGCGACCACAACCTGCGCGAGTTCGACGCGCCGCTGTTCGCGTCGCGCGGCCTGTTCCGCGCGACCACCTGACCGGAAAACCAGGCACGGAGGAGAGGGATGTCGACCAAGCATCCGATCATCGCGATCACCGGTTCGTCGGGCGCAGGCACGACGTCGGTGATGCGCACTTTCGAGCAGATCTTCCGGCGCGAGGGCGTCGACGCGGCGTTCATCGAGGGCGACAGCTTCCATCGCTACGACCGTGCCGAGATGAAGCAGCGGATGGCCGAGGAGCTGGCGCGCGGCAACCAGCATTTCAGCCATTTCGGCCCCGAGAACAACCTGTTCAAGGAGCTCGCCGAGCTGTTCGAGGGCTATGGCCGGACCGGCCAGGGCCGGCGCCGGAAATACCTGCACGACGAGGACGAGGCGAAGCCCTACGGCCAGAAGCCGGGGACCTTCACCGCCTGGGAAGACCTGCCGGCGGACACCGACCTCCTGTTCTACGAGGGCCTGCACGGCGCGGTCGTCACCGAGGAGGTGAACGTCGCGCAGCACGTCGATCTGCTGATCGGCGTGGTGCCCGTGATCAACCTGGAGTGGATCCAGAAGCTCGAGCGCGACCGCAAGACCCGCGGCTATTCCACCGAGGCGGTGACCGACACCATCCTGCGGCGGATGAACGACTACGTCCATTACATCTGCCCGCAGTTCGCGCACACCCACGTCAATTTCCAGCGGGTGCCGGTGGTCGACACGTCGAATCCCTTCATCGCGAGGTTCATTCCGACGCCCGACGAATCGATGCTGGTGATCCGCTTCGCCAATCCGCGCGGCATCGATTTCCCGTACCTGCTGTCGATGCTCGACGGTTCGTTCATGTCGCGCGCCAACACCATCGTCTGCCCGGGTGGCAAGATGGACCTCGCGATGCAGCTGATCTTCACGCCGATGATCTGGCGGCTGATGGAGCGGCGCAAGCAGGCGCTGGCGGGCTAGAAGGAGGAGAGGAAGATGACGGTCCAGGTATCCGAGCGGCCCATGGTCGACTCGAGGGAGCGCGACGTGGTGAACGTCCTGCGCGCGCTGGCGATGGACGCCGTGCAGAAGGCGAACTCGGGACACCCCGGCATGCCCATGGGCATGGCGGAGATCGCCGAGGTGCTGTGGCGCAGGCACCTGCGCCACAACCCCGGGAATCCGAAGTGGGTCGACCGCGACCGCTTCGTGCTCTCCAACGGGCACGGCTCGATGCTGCAGTACGCGCTGCTGCACCTTGCCGGCTACGACGTGTCGATCGACGATCTCAGGCACTTCCGCCAGATGCACTCGAAGACGCCGGGTCATCCCGAGGTCGGCGTGACTCCGGGCGTCGAGACGACGACCGGTCCGCTCGGGCAGGGCATCGCCAACGCCGTCGGCATGGCGATCGCCGAGAAGGAGCTCGCCGCGGAGTTCAACCGGCCGGGCTTCGACATCGTCGACCACCACACCTACGTGTTCCTGGGCGACGGCTGCATGATGGAGGGGATCTCGCACGAGGTCTGCTCGCTCGCGGGCACGCTGGGCCTGGGCAAGCTGATCGCCCTGTACGACGACAACGGCATCTCGATCGACGGCCACGTCGAGGGCTGGTTCACCGACGACACGCCGCGCCGCTTCGAGGGTTACGGCTGGCACGTGATCCCCGGCGTCGACGGCCACGATCGCGAAGCGATCCACCGCGCGATCCTCGCGGCGAAGGCCGAGACCGGCCGGCCGTCGCTGATCTGCTGCAAGACCGTCATCGGCAGGGGCTCGCCGAACAAGGCCGGATCGCACGAAGCCCATGGTGCCGCGCTCGGCGAGAAGGAGATCGCCGCGACCCGCGCCGCGATCGGCTGGAACTACGCGCCCTTCGAGGTCCCGCCGCATGTCGCGGCCGCGTGGGATGCGCGCGAGCAGGGTGCGGTGGCCGAAGGATCGTGGCGCGAGCAGTTCGACGCCTATGCCTATGCCCATCCGGAGCTCGCGCGCGAGTTCGAGCGGAGGATGCGCGGGGAACTGCCGGCGGATTTCGACGCGCGCGTGGTGGCGATGATGTCCAGGGCCAAGGAGAAGGCCGAGACGATCGCGACGCGCAAGGCCTCGCAGAACGCGATCGAGGCGCTGGCGCCGCTGCTCCCCGAGCTCCTCGGCGGCTCCGCCGACCTCGCCGGCTCGAATCTCACGCTGTGGTCGGGCTCGCGCGCGATCACCCACGATTCGGGCGGCAACTACCTGTACTACGGCGTGCGCGAATTCGGCATGGCCGCGATCATGAACGGCATCGCGCTGCACGGCGGCTTCATCCCCTACGGCGGAACGTTCCTCACCTTTGCCGACTATTGCCGCAACGCGCTGCGCATGGCCTCGCTGATGAGGATCGGCCCGATCTTCGTGTTCACCCACGATTCGATCGGGTTGGGCGAGGACGGTCCGACCCATCAGCCGGTCGAGCATGCGGCGACGCTGCGCATGATCCCCGGCATGGACGTCTGGCGGCCCTGCGACACCAAGGAATCGGTCGTCGCCTGGGCGGTGGCGATCGAGCGTCGCGACGGACCCTCGTGCCTGCTTTTCAGCCGGCAGAACCTGCCGTTCCAGCTGCGGCCTGCCGAGGAGGTGGCGAACATCCGGCGCGGCGCCTACGTGCTGGTCGAGCCCGCTGCTGCCCCGCGCGCCGTGATCGTCGCCACCGGGTCCGAGGTCGCGCTCGCCGTCGATGCGGCGAAGCTCCTCGCCGCCGGGGGCGTTCCGGTGCGGGTGGTCTCGATGCCGTCGACGACGGTGTTCGACCGGCAGGACGAGGCCTATCGCGATCGCGTGCTGCCGCCCGATCTGCCCTGCGTCGCCGTGGAAGCGGGGGTGACGGATTTCTGGCGCAAGTACGTCGGGCGCTCGGGCGCGGTCGTGGGCATCGACCGCTTCGGCGAGTCGGCGCCGGCGGGCGAGCTGTTCCGGCACTTCGGCTTCACACCCGAGCGGGTCGCCGACGAGGTGACGTCGGTGCTGGGCCGCGCCGGCGCGCCGCGCTAGCGAAGGACAGGATCACCCAGGGGCGAGGGGACGGCACCGGCATGGGTGCCGTGGGGCCGCTCGCCCCGGAACGCAAACCAGACGAGGAGGGCAAGTCATGGCAATGGTGTCGTTGCGGCAACTGCTCGACCACGCGGCCGAGCAGGGCTACGGGGTTCCGGCGTTCAACGTCAACAACATGGAGCAGATCCACGCGATCATGCAGGCCGCCGACGAGGCCGATGCCCCGGTGATCCTGCAGGCCTCGGCGGGGGCGCGCAAGTACGCGGGCGAGGCGTTCCTGCGTCACCTGGTGCAGGCGGCGGTCGAGACCTGGCCCCAGCTCCCGCTGGTCATGCACCAGGACCACGGCGCGAGCCCGGCGGTGTGCCAGGCGTCGATCCGTTCGGGGTTCACCAGCGTGATGATGGACGGATCGCTGCGCGAGGACATGAAGACGCCGGCCTCGTACGAATACAACGTCGACGTGACCCGCAGGGTCGTCGAGATGGCGCACGCGGTCGGGGTGTCGGTCGAAGGCGAGCTGGGCTGCCTCGGCTCGCTGGAGTCGGGCATGGCTGGCGAGGAGGACGGCGTCGGCGCCGAGGGCAAGCTCTCGCACGACCAGCTGCTGACCGATCCTGCGCAGGCCGCCGACTTCGTGCGGGCCACCGGCGTCGACGCGCTGGCGATCGCGATCGGCACCTCGCACGGCGCCTACAAGTTCTCCCGCCAGCCCACCGGCGACGTGCTGGCGATCGACCGCGTCCGCGAGATCCACCAGCGCATCCCCGACACCCACCTGGTGATGCACGGGTCGTCGTCGGTGCCGCAGGAATGGCTGGCGATCATCCGCGAATACGGTGGCGAGCTGAAGGAGACCTACGGCGTCCCCGTCGAGGAGATCCGCGAGGGCATCCGCCATGGCGTGCGCAAGGTGAACATCGACACCGACATCCGGCTGGCGATGACCGGGGCGATCCGCCGCGCGCTGGCGAAGGATCGCAGCGAGTTCGATCCGCGCAAGCTGTTCAAGGACGCGACGGCGGCGGCGAAGGGGATCTGCATCGCGCGCTTCGAGGCTTTCGGCTGTGCCGGCCAGGCGTCGAAGATCAAGCCGGTGCCGCTGGAGAAGATGGCCGAGCGTTACCGCAGGAAGGAGCAGACCCTGGCCATGGCCTAGAATCCGCGGCAGGAGGGAACGATGATGGCGACGCCCCTGACCTGCCGCTCCCCGGGGCCGCGGCGCGAGACCCCGCCGGTCGCATAGCGCCGTGCCCCACGACGAGCTCGCGCGCATCCTGCGCGTCCAGCGCGAGGCGTTCGCTGCCGAGCGCTATCCGCCACTGCGCGTGCGCCGCGACCGCCTCGAGCGCCTGCTCGGGATCGTCACGCAGCACGAAGCCGCGCTGGTCGACGCCATCGCCCGCGATTTCGGCCACCGCTCGTCGCACGAGACGCGGCTCGCCGAGCTCTACGTCGTCGCTGCGGAATTGCGCCACGCGATCCGGCGGCTGCCGCGGTGGATGCGGCCCCGCCGCGTCGCGACGCCGTGGCACCTGCTGCCTGCCTCGGCGAGCATCATGTACCAGCCGCTGGGGGTCGCCGGCGTGATCAGCCCCTGGAACTATCCAGTGCAGCTCGCGCTCGCTCCGGCAGTCGCCGCCCTGGCGGCCGGCAATCGCGTGATGCTTAAGCCCTCGGAGATGACGCCGGCGACATCGGTGTTGCTGGCCGAGCTGGTCGCCACGCACTTTCGCGAGGACGAGTTCGCCGTCGTCCTGGGCGACGCAGGCGTGGGCGCGGCATTCGCCGCGCTGCCCCTCGACCATCTGTTCTTCACCGGATCGACCGCCGTCGGACGGCGGGTTGCGCTGGCGGCGGCGGCCAACCTGACGCCGGTGACGCTGGAGCTCGGCGGCAAGTCGCCGGCGGTGTTCGATCAGGATGCCGATTTCGCGCACGGCATACCGAAGCTGATCGTCGGCAAGCTGTTGAACGCGGGGCAGACCTGCATCGCCCCCGATTACGCGCTGGTCCCCGCCGGCCGCCTCGACGAGTTCGTCGCCGCGGCGGGGAAGGCTCTCCCCGGACTCTATCCGGCGGTGGCGACCAATCCCGACTATTCGTCGATCATCAACGCCCATCACCATGCGCGGCTCGAGGCGCTCATCGAGGATGCGCGGACCAAGGGCGCGCGCATCGTGGCGCTGGATGCAGGACCTTCGGGCGAAGGGGCGCCTCCGCGGCGCCTGCCGCCGACGCTCATCACCGGCGTCACCGACGACATGGCCGTCATGCGCGGGGAGATCTTCGGCCCGCTGCTGCCGATCGAGACCTATGCGTCGCTCGACGACGCGATCGCACGCATCAACGCGCGTCCGCACCCGCTGGCGCTGTACTGGTTCGGTCGCGATCGGGCGCGCTGCGAGCGCCTGCTGCACGAGACGCTGGCGGGAGGCGTGACCGTCAACGACACCCTGTGGCATTTCGCGCACGAAGGGCTGCCGTTCGGCGGCGTCGGCCCGTCGGGGGTCGGCGCCTATCACGGGTGGCACGGCTTTGCGACCTTCTCCAACGCCAAGCCGGTGTTTCGCCAGTCGCGCCACGCGGCGGCGCGGCTGCTCTATCCGCCCTACGGCCGGACGTTCGAGCGGGTGCTCTCGCTGCTGCGCAGGCTCAACGGATAGCGCTGGCGCGGCGTTGCCGCCTGCGACGGGACATCCGCGGTCGCCGCCGTCCGCTCACCGACCGCGCGCAGGCAGCATCCTCCGCAGCACGCCGTCGCGGCGCAAATAGTGGTGGTAGAGGGCGGCCGCCGAGTGCAGGCCGACCAGCGCCAGCAGCGTCCACATCAGGAACGAGTGGACGTCGCCCGCGGCGAACCCTGCGCGGGTCCCGGCGGGAACGAGGTAGGGAAGCGAGAAGAGCCTGAACGGCGTGACCGGGAAGTCGCGCGCCGATGCGGCGGCCCAGCCGAGGATCGGACCCACCAGCAGCAGCGCGTAGAGCAGTGCGTGGGTCGCGCTGGCGCTCAACCGCTCCCACGCCGGGGATTCGGGCATCGACAGCGTGACCGGGTGGGCTAGCCGCCGCAGCCAGCGCAGCGCAACGACGACGAAGACCAGCATGCCCAGCGAAAAGTGCAGATTGATCAGCGGACCCGGCACCGTGCCGCGACGCATCGGCGGCATCGCGATCGAGACCACGAACTGGGCGAGAACGAGGACGAAGACCAGCCAGTGCAGCCACTTGGCCGCCGCGTCGTAGCCGTCGACCTCGCGCATCACCTGGACGAGGGCAGCGTTCCCTCGACTCCCTCGACGTAGTAGTCCATCTTCGACAGCGCGTCGTCGGTGATCGTCTGCCCCGCCGCCAGCCGCTGCCTGCCCTGGTTGTCCTTCATCGGCCCGGTGAACGGATTGAGCTTGCCCGCGGCGATCTCGGCTTCGGCTTTCTTCTCGAGGTCGCGCACCTCCTGCGGCACCATCTTGCCGAACGGCCCCATCTTGATCATGCCGTCCTTGATTCCGCCCCAGACGTGGTCGGGCTTCCAGGTCCCGTCGAGCACCGACTGCGCGACCCGGGTGTAGTACTTGTCCCAGACGTGGGTGACGGCGGTGATCTGCGCGTCGGGACCGTATTTCGACATGTCGGAGTGGTAGGCGACCGCATACACGTGCTTCGCCTCGGCCGCCTGCACGACGGCGGTGGAGTCGGTGTGGTGGGTCAGCACGTCCGCACCCTGCGCGACCAGGGCGCTGGCCGCTTCGCTTTCACGGCCCGGATCGAACCAGGAGTTGGTCCAGACGACCTTGACCACGGCCTTGGGGTTGACGCTGCGCATGCCGCGCGTGAACGCGTTGATGCCCATGACGACTTCGGGGATGGGGAAGGCCGCGACGTAGCCCGCGACATTGGTCCGGGTCATCCTGCCGGCGACGATGCCGGCCAGGTAGCGTCCCTCGTAGAAGCGCGCGTTGTAGGTGCCGACGTTCTTTGCCGTCTTGTAGCCGGTCGCGTGCTCGAAATCGACGTTGGGGAACTGCTGCGCGACCTTGAGCGTCGGATTCATGTATCCGAACGAGGTCGTGAAGATCAACCTGTAGCCCGACTGCGCGAGGTCGCGGATCACGCGTTCGGCGTCGGCGCCCTCGGGGACGTTCTCGACATACTTGGTCACCACCTTGCCCGCGAGGTTCTTCTCCATTGCGAGCCTCGCGATGTCGTGCTGGTGCGTCCACCCCGCATCGGAGATCGGGCTCACGTAGACGAAGCCGATCTTCAGCGGCTCCCGGGTCTGCGCGGCGGCCGGGAGCGCGAGAGCCAGCGCCGACGCGGCCACTGCCGCGAGCGTCATCCTGCGGGTGATGCGGGACATCGGGGTCTCCTGGGAGGGCGGGAATCGAATCGGCGGCATTTTACGCTCACCGATCCCGCGAAGGCTTCACTCGGGATGGAAAGGCTTGCCCAGCGAGGCGGGCGCATTGCGGCGGATCGCCGCCGCGTCGCGCGAGATGATCGCGAGCACGACGATCGTCGCCACGTAGGGCAGCATCGCGAGGAGTTGCGAGGGCAGGGCGACCCCCGCGGCCTGAGCCTGGAATTGCGCGAGCGTGACGCCGCCGAACAGGTAGGCCCCGGCCAGCACCCGCCACGGTTTCCAGGTGGCGAACACCACCAGCGCCAGCGCGATCCAGCCGCGGCCCGCCGTCATGCCTTCGGCCCACGACGGGGTGTAGGCGACCGCGAGGTACGCGCCGCCGACGCCCGCGCAGGCGCCGCCGAAGGCCACGGCGGCGTAGCGCAGCGCGACGACCGGGTGGCCGATCGCGTGCGCCGACTCGGGGGATTCGCCCACCGCCCGCAGGACGAGCCCCGCACGCGTGCGATGCAGGAACCACTGCACGGCCGCGAACAGGGCGAGCGACAGGTAGACCATCGGATTGTGGCCGAACAGCAGCCGCCCGAGGATGGCGGCATCGGAGAGGCCCGGGATCGACAGCGGCCTGATGCCTTCGATGACGACGCCGAGGTAGCCGCGCCCGACGAACGCCGACAGCCCCACGCCGAACAGCGACAGCGCAAGTCCGGTGGCAACCTGGTTGGCGAGCAGCGTCAGTGCGATCACCGCGAACACCAGCGACAGCGCGGCGCCTGCCAGCGCGCCCGCGCCGACGCCAAGCCAGGGCGAATGCGTCCGCGCGGTGACGATGAACGATGCGACGGCGCCGGTCAGCATCATCCCCTCGACGCCGAGGTTCAGCACGCCCGATTTCTCGACGACGAGCTCCCCCAGCGCGGCGAAGACCAGCGGCGTTCCGGCGGCGAGCGTCAGGACCACGAGTTGGGCGAATGCGTCCATCGGGGGCGGTGGAGTCAGGCGGCGTCGGGAAGCGCGGGCACGATGCGCAGCCGGTAGTTGACGAGCACGTCGGCGGCGAGCAGGAAGAACAGCAGCGTCCCCTGGAAGAGACCGGTGACGGCGGAGGGCAGCGCGAGATGCACCTGCGCCGATTCGCCGCCCAGATAGAGCAGCGACATCAGGAGGCTCGCGAACACGATGCCGACCGGATGCAGCCGCCCGACGAACGCGACGATGATCGCGGCGAAGCCGTAGCCGGGCGACATCGACGGCAGCAGCTGCCCGATCGGACC
>JBLMVY010000181.1:0-3470 GCA_050256935.1 Candidatus Levyibacteriota bacterium
AGCGGAGCGGGCGAACGGGTTGGAGAGGCCGGCCCGGAGGGACCGGGGTCGCGACCAGGCCCGCGAGCGCGCAGTCGGCGCGCTCGGCGATCGCGGCATCGGTTGCGACGTCCTGCGCGAAACGTCTCGCCACGGCCGCCGGGGCGAGGCCCGATTCGCGAAGCGACGCGGCGACGAACAACGGGGTCGCGACGCCTGCGGCGAGCAACGCAAGCGCCTGCGCCGGCGCCATGCGCCTGAGCACGCCTTCGCGCTGTCCGTCCTCGATCAGCCGCCGGACCACCCCGAGGTGGCGGTGCACGTTCGCGCGCAGGAACGCGCCGGCCTGCGGCTCGCCGGACAGCGCATCGACCAGCAGGCGCCGCAGCAGGCCGGCGTGGTCGCGCACGAAGCGGCCGAGCACGCAGAGCGCGGCGCGCAGCGCATCGACGACGGGGCCGGTGCTCGCCGCGAGCTCCAGGTTCGCGAACATGTCGTCGTAGAGCTGCTGCAGCAGCCGCCTGACGAATTCGTCCTTGGTCCCGAAGTGGTAGTGGAACATGCCGAGGTTGACCCCGGCGCGCTCGGCGACCTTGCGCACCGACAGCCCCGCGGCGCCGGTGTGCGGGAAGAGCTCGCGCCCTGCCTTCAGCAGCAGGGCGTCGACATTGCGCGAAGGGCGCGGCATGGCGGTAACTGTACGCTCGTATAGTTACCGAAGCAACCTGGGCCGGAATCCGGGGGTGGGGCGCGGTCCGCCCCGATCAGTCGTCGGCGCCCCGCGCGAGCGCCGGGGCCGGCGTCGGGATGGCGCGCGCCGCCCTGCGCCGCGCGCGCCGCTCGTGCAGCGCGTCGAGGTAGGCGTAGAGCACCGGCACGACGACCAGCGTCAGCAGGGTCGAGGTGATGACCCCGCCGATGATCGCCCGGCCCATCGGCGCCTGCTGCTCGCCGCCGTCACCCAGCCCGAGGGCCAGCGGCAGCATGCCGCCGATCATCGCGGCGGTGGTCATGAGGATCGGGCGCAGCCGCACCTGCCCTGCGTCGAGCAAAGCGTCGGTCAGGCTCGCGCCCGCGCGGCGCGACCGGTTGGCGAAATCGACCAGCAGGATCGCGTTCTTGGTGACGAGGCCCATCAGCATGATGAAGCCGATGATCGAGAAGAGGTTGAGCGTCGTGCCGGTGACGAGCAGCGCCAGGAAGACCCCGATCAGCGAGAACGGCAGCGAGGCCATGATCGCCAGCGGCTGCGTGAAGCTCGCGAACTGCGACGCCAGGATCAGGTAGATGAAGATCACCGCCAGACCGAGCGCCGCGAGCGCGGCATTGAACGAATCCTGCATGTCCTGCTGCTGGCCCGCGGCCTGCAGCCGGTAGCCGGGGGGCAGCTGCATCGCCTTCGCGATCTTCTGCACGTCGGAGCCGACGTCGCCCGAGGGCCGCCCCTCGGCGTTGGCGTAGATGCCGATGCGCCGCGCAAGATCCTCGCGCTTGATGATCTGCGGGCTGGTCGACGGAACGATGTCGGCCACCTGCCGCAGCGGGACCATGCGCATCTGCCCGTCGGGACCGCGGCGATTGGTGGTCAGGTAGAGGTTGCCGATGTCCGACGCGACCTGCCGCTCGTTCCTCGGCAGCTGGACGTTGACCTCGTAGTTCTGGCCGTCGGGGCCCAGCCAGTAGCTGATGGTGTCGCCAGCGAGCAGCGGCCGGATCGTCGCGCCGACCTGCTGGACGGTGATCCCCAGGTCGGCCGCGGCGGCGTTGTTCAGCCTGATCGACAGCGCGGGATTGGCGGCCTTGTCCGAGGTCTCGAGATCGGCGATGCCGGGCACCTTCGCGATCCTGGCGGCGAATTCCCGCGCCAGCCTGGACAGCGTCTCCGGATCGGGTCCCAGCATGTTGAACCAGATCGGACGGTCGTAGCCCAGCGCCAGCTCGATCCCGGGGATCGGCTTCAGCGCCTTGCGGATCTCGCGCTCGAGATCGTTCTGCGAGCGGGCGCGCCGGCTGCGGTCGGTGAGCTTCAGGTTGACGCGCGCGTAGTTGCGACCGTCGTCGGTGCCGACGGTCGTCATCGCCAGGGCGATCTCCGGGAAGCGCTTCAGCACCTGCTCGGCTTCCGCGACCTTGGCGTTCGTGTACTCGAGGCTCGAGCCGACCGGGGTGTTGAGCCGCAGCGAGATGTAGCCCTGATCGACGTCGGGGATGAATTCGGTGCCGACCAGCGGGACGACCAGGAAGCTCGCGAAGAAGCTCCCGAGGGCGATCGCCAGCACCGTCTTGCGATGACCAAGCGACCAGCGAAGCACGGCGCCGTAGATCGCATGCAGACCGTCGATCAGGCGCTGGATCCTCGCCACCAGCCTGCCCAGCCACGGCAGGCGCGCAAAACGCGTCTGCGGCGGATCGTGCCACACCGACGAGAGCATCGGGTCGAGGGTGAAGCTCACGAACAGCGAGACCAGCACGGCGACGGCGACGGTGACCCCGAACTGGAAGAAGAAGCGGCCGATGACCCCGCTCATGAAGGCGATGGGCACGAACACCGCGACGATCGCCAGCGTCGTCGCCATGACGGCGAGCCCGATCTCCTCGGTGCCGTCCTGCGCGGCGGTCACGTGGTCCTTGCCCAGCGCCAGGTGCCGCACGATGTTCTCGCGGACGACGATCGCGTCGTCGATCAGGAGGCCGATGGTGAGCGACAGCGCCATCAGCGTCAGGAAGTTCAGCGTGAACCCGAATGCGTAGAGCGCGATGAAGGTGGCGACGACGGCGATCGGAAGCGTGAGCCCGGTGATGATCGTGCTGCGCCAGCTCCCGAGGAACAGGAACACGATCAGCACCGTCAGGATCCCGCCCTCGACGATCGTGCTCTTGACCCGGTCGACCGAGCTCTGGACGTTGTCGGCGTTGGAGTAGGCGATGCGCAGGTCGACGTCGGAGGGCAGGCGTGCCTTCAGCGCCTCGACGGCGGCGCCGATGTTGCGCCCGGTCTCGACGATGTTGGCATCCTGGGCCTTCTGGATGTCCAGCGTGATCGCCGGGTGGCCGTTGATGCGCGAGATCGAGTCCGGGTCCTTCTCGCCGTCGACGACCGTGGCGACCTGCGACAGGTAGACCGGTCCGCCTCCCTGCTGGGCGACGACGATGCGCCCGAACTGCGCGGGATCCTTGATCCTGCCGTCGACGCGGACGGTCTCGTCGCGCGGGCCGCGCGTGATGCGACCGGCGGGAACGTCCTGGTTGGCGTCGCGGATGGCGCCCATCACCTGGTCGATGCCGATCCCCAGCGCGGCCAGCGCCTCCGGCCTGATCTGGATCAGGATCTGGCGCGCGACGCGGCCGCTGACGTCGACCCGCGCCACGCCCGGCAGGTTCTCCAGCGCCTTGACGATCGTCTGGTCGGTGATCGACGTCAGCTCGCGCAATCCGGTCGTCGGCGACGTGACGACCAGCGAGACCACCGGCTGGCTGTTCTGGTTGTCGAC
>JBLMVY010000182.1:0-6178 GCA_050256935.1 Candidatus Levyibacteriota bacterium
GCCGGCGAGCCCCGAGAGGATCGCGCCTACGGCGAATCCGCCCGCAGTCAGCCAGCCCAGGAACACGCCGATGACGATGAACAGGATGACGCCGACGATGCCGATGGTCGTGTACTGGCGATTCAGGTAGGCCTTGGCGCCGGCCTGGATCGCAGCGGCGATTTCCTGCATGCGTGCGTTTCCGGCGGGCTTGGCGAGGATCCACTTGATGGATACCGCGCCGTAGACGATTGCCGCCACCGCGCAAAGCAGCGCGAAAATGAGCGGATTGGACATGGATTGTTCTCCCTGGGATGTGTCGGACGAAAAGCGCGCGCTATTCTGCCAGTGCCCTGTCCAGAAAGTCGAGCCGATCCTGCCCCCAGAACGGCTCGCCGGCGTAGACATAGGTCGGAACGCCGAAAACGCCCCGGTCGATCGCCTCCTGGGTCAGCGCATCGTATTGCGACCCGATCTCGGGCGTTCCGGCGCGCGACCCGAGCGCCGTCGCGTCGATTCCCAGGGACCGCGCGACGTCGGCGAGGGTCGCGGCATCGGCGATGTCGCGCTGCTCGGCCCACAGCGCGCGCCCGATCGCGCCGGTGAGCGCCAGCGCCTCGTCGAGCCCGATCTCCCCGGCCGCCAGGATCCACTTCGAGGCCAAGTCACCGGACACCGGGAAGTACGCCGGGTGGAGGTTCAGCGGAATGCCCAGGAATTTCGACCAGCGGGCGAGCTCCACCAGCCGGTACGCCTGGCGCTGCGGGGGCCGCTGCTTGAGTGGCAGGCCGCCCGAGGCCGTGAACACGCGCCCGGTGTCCACCGGTTTCACGACGATGTCGGCCCCGTGGTGGCGAGCGATGGCGACGAATCGCGCGTGGCCGAGGTAGGTCCACGGCGAGGTGGGAGCGAAAAAGTAGTCGATGCTCCTGCTCATCGGCGTTCCCCGACGGGGGCGGTGTGCTTCATTGCCAATCCTTCCATCGTCAGATCTCGAAGGTGGTCGCAAGCTTCTTCGGCACGGCGGCGTTCTTCAGGCGCACGTACTGCGGGAGGCCGTCGCGATACGGCGGAGGCGCCTCGCCCCGGATCAGCGGCGCGAGATAGGCGCGCGCCCTCGGCGTGATGCCGAAGCCGTCGCGGGTGATGAAGCCGCGCGGCAGCATCTTCTCCTTGTTGGCGATCGCGGAAAGCGGCGCCATGCCGATCTTCCAGCGGTAGGGCTTGTCCGAGACGCGGACGATCGCCGGCATCACCGCAGTGTGGCCGGCGAGCGCGAACTCCACGGCGGCCCTGCCGACCGCATACGACTGGTCTAGGTCGGTCCTCGACGCGAGGTGGCGGGCCGCGCGCTGCAGGTAGTCGGCCACCGCCCAGTGGTACTTGAGCCCCAGCCGCTCCTTGACCAGGTTCGCGATCAGCGGCCCGACGCCGCCCAGTTGCGCGTGCCCGAAGGCGTCGCGCGTCCCCGCTTCGGCCATCAGCTTGCCCGACGCGTCCTGCAGGCCTTCGGAGACGCCGACGCAGCAATAGCCGTGGCGCGCGACCCGCGCGTCGACCGCGGCGACGAACTTCGCCTCGTCGAACGGAACCTCGGGGAACAGCAGCACCAGCGGGATCGGGGTGGCGGCGTCCTCGGCCATGCCGACCGCGGCGGTGATCCAGCCCGCATGCCTGCCCATCACCTCGAGCACGAACACCTTCGTCGACGTCTTCGCCATCGACGCGACGTCGAACGCGGCCTCGCGCATCGAGGTCGCCACGTACTTGGCGACCGAGCCGAAACCCGGGCAGTTGTCGGTGACCGCGAGGTCGTTGTCGACGGTCTTGGGGACGTGCACCGCGGTCAGCGGGTAACCCAGCGTCTGCGCGATCTGCGACACCTTGAGGCAGGTGTCGGCGGAATCGTTGCCGCCGTTGTAGAAGAAGTAGCCGATGTCATGGGCACGAAAGACCTCGATCAGCCGCTCGTACTGCGCGCGGTTCTGGTCGAGGCCCTTGAGCTTGTAGCGGCAGGAGCCGAAGGCGCCGGCCGGCGTGTGCTTCAGGGCGGCGATCGCCCGCGCACTCTCGCGGCCGGTGTCGATCAGATCCTCGGTCAGGGCGCCGATGATGCCGTTGCGCCCGGCGTAGACCCGACCGATGCGCGACCTGTTCGCGCGCGCGGTCTCGATGACGCCGGCGGCGCTGGCATTGATGACGGCGGTCACGCCGCCGGATTGGGCATAGAAAGCGTTTCGTCGAGGCATGGTGGTCAGCGTAGGTTGTATGGCGTCGGAGAGTCGCGGGCCGCTCAGGATGCGAGCGAGCGCAGCAGCCGCATCGCCGGCTCCGAGGGAGGCGAGCCGCTCGCCGCGCGCCTGCAATGCACCCGCGCGGCCTCGAGATCCCCGAGGTCGCGGCACAGCAGCGCCAGATTGTAGGCGAACGAGCTGTCCCCGGGGCGCACCGCGCAGGCGAGCTCCTGGGTGTCGCGGGCGTCGCGAAGCCGGCCGGACGATCGCTGCATCATCGCCAGCAGGTTGAGCGCGAACGGATCGTTCTCGCTGTAGCCCAGGATCTCGCGGCAGACCCTCTCCCCCGCGGCGATGTCACCCCCGCTCGCGAGGGACGCGGCGCGCTCGAGATCCGCCGCCACGCGCTCGGCGAGCGCCTGGTGGCGCTGCGCCCATTTGGCGTAGATGCGGTCCCGGAAGATCGCGAAGCGCGCAGCGTCGTGGTTGGCGCCCGCCCCGGTGCCTGCATTGCCGACATCGGCGCGCCATTCGAACCTGGCCTGCGGCTCGAAATGGAACGAGGTGTGCTGCGCGCACTGGAGGAAGAAATCCCAGTCCTGGAGGATCTCCAGCGACTCGTCGAACCTGCAGCCCAGGGCCACCAGCTCGCGCGAGAACAGCGCCATCGACAGATGGATGAAATTGCGCTCGTAGAGCTGGTGCAGCGCGAACGGCTGCCCCAGCGGCAGCGCGCTGCCATCGGACAATCGCGCGAGCGCCGCCGAGTAGACCAGCCGCGCCATCCCGGCGCGCCGGCACGCGCCAACCAGGCCCGACACGTGATCGGGGTAGAGGATGTCGTCGTCGTCGAGAAACGTGATCCAGTCGCCGTGCGCGGCGTCGATGCCGCGATTGGCGGCCTGGGGTCGCGACAGCGGAACCTCGCTCGCCACGAAGCGCAGCGGATGGGCGCCGGCCGCCGCCGGTGGCTGTGGATGCGATGGGCCGCTCGCGCCGACGACGATCGCTTCCAGCGGCGCGTAGTCCTGCGCGGCGATCGACTCCAGCGCAGCGGCGAGACTCGGTCTCGCCATGCTGCGCACCACGATACTGACGAGGGGCTCCATGCGTCCCCCATGGCTGGGTGATCAGCCGCGAAGCGCGGCAAGGCATGCGTCGCCGACGGCCTCGACGGCGCCCACTCCGTTGACCCGGCGATAGCGCGGCGCGAGCCGGTCGCCGGTCTGCTCCCAGCGCTCGTAGTACGCGACCAGGGGCTCGGTCTGCGCGTGATAGATGGCGAGCCGCTTGCGCACCGTCTCCTCCTTGTCGTCCTCGCGCTGCGTCAGCGGCTCCCCGGTCATGTCGTCCCTGCCCGCGACCCTGGGCGGGTTGTACTTGACGTGGTAAGTGCGGCCGGACCCGATATGCACGCGACGGCCGCTCATCCGTTCGACGATCGCCGCATCGGGGACGTCGATCTCGATCACGTAGTCGACGGCGATGCCGGCGTCGCGCAGCGCTTCGGCCTGCTTGAGCGTCCGCGGGACGCCGTCGAGCAGGTAGCCGCGGCTGCAGTCGTCCGCGCGCAGGCGGTCTTTCACCAGCCCGATGACGATGTCGTCGGACACCAGCGAGCCGCGATCCATCACCTCCTTCGCGGCGATGCCCATCGGCGTGCCCGACTTGATCGCCGCACGCAGCATGTCGCCGGTCGAGATCTGCGGAATGCCGAAGGCATTGCAGATCAGGGCCGCTTGCGTGCCCTTCCCGGCTCCGGGAGGACCGAGCAGTATCAATCGCATGAATGTTGCCGGTTACCCGCGGCGGGAGGCTCCCCACCCTGCGCGCGGCTGGGTGGGTCCTTTCGCGGTGCGGGTGGAACCCGATTCTCGCCGCTAGCGGCGCGCGCGGTCAATCGCGACGCGATCACGACGCAACCCCCAGCAGCGCGCGAACCCGCGCGAGATCCTCGGCCGTGTCGACGCCCGGCGCGGGCGCGCCCTCGGCGATCTCGACGACGATGCGGTGCCCGTGCCACAGCGCCCGCAGTTGCTCCAGCGCCTCGAATCGCTCGACCGGCGCCTGCGCCAATCCCGGAAACGCCTGCAGGAATGCGACGCGGTAGGCGTAGAGGCCGTAATGGCGATAGATCGGCAATCCGGCGGGAAGCGTGCTGCGGTCGGCCGCGAACGCGTCGCGCGCCCAGGGTATCGTCGCCCGGCTGAAATACAGCGCATAGCCCCGCGCGTCCAGGGCGACCTTGACCACGTTCGGGTTGAAGGCCTCGCGCGCGTCGCCGATCGGATGGCAAGCGGTGGCGATCGCCGCGTCGGCATGCGCCGCCAGCAGATCCGCCATCCGCCGCATCAGCGCCGGATCGAGCAGCGGCTCGTCGCCCTGGACGTTGACGACGATCTCATCGGCAGCGAGCCCGAGGTGTGCGGCGGCCTCGGCCAGGCGATCGGTCCCCGTCGGATGGTCGGCGCGGGTCAGGACCGCCTCGACGCCGTGAGTGCGAACCGCGTCGGCGATGCGCGCATCGTCGGTCGCCACCACGACGCGCCGCGCGCCGCTCTGCCGCGCCCGGTCGGCGACGCGCACGACCATCGGCTTGCCGCCGATGTCGGCCAGCGGCTTGCCGGGCAAGCGCGTCGATGCGTAGCGCGCCGGGATGAGGACGGTGAAGCTCACTCCCGCAGCGCTTCCCATTCCTCGGGGGAGAGCTTGCGGGCCTCCTCCTCGAGCATGACGGGAATGCCGTCGCGGATCGGATAGGCGAGGCGCGCCGAGCGGGAGATCAGCTCCTGCCGCTCGCGGTCATAGATGAGCGGGCCCTTGGTCACCGGGCACACGAGCATTTCGAGGAGCTTGGGGTCCACGCAGTTTCTCCACGATGGCGTCGATCAGCGCCGGGGCGACGCTCGCCCGGATCGGCAGCATCCACATCCGCGGATCGCTGAACTCGCGGCATTTTACCGCGTCCTTCTCGGTCATCAGGATTGCGCTTGCGCCCGGGAACGCGACTTCGCTGCGGCGGTACTCGTGGTGATCGTCGAAGGCCTGCGTCCGCGCGTCGATGCCCAGGCGCGCGATCAGGTCGAAGAACCGCTGCGGGTTCCCGATGCCCGCGATGGCGACGACGTCCGGTCCGCGCAGCCGCGCGGAATCGACGATCCGCCCCGGATCGGCGACGTTGCGCCACGCCTGCGGCTCCTGCGACATCGGATGGACGTTGCGCGAAGCGATGCCCGCGCGCGTCGCGACCGGCGCCGCGGCGCTGTCGCGCAGCTCGACGACGGCGTCGACCGAGGCGAGGCGCGCCACCGGCTCGCGCAGCGGACCCGCCGGCAGCAGCAGACCGTTCCCGACCCCGCGCGCCGCATCGACGACGGCGATCTCGAAATCGCGCTCGAGCGCGTAATGCTGCAGGCCGTCGTCGCTCACGATCACGTCGACCTCCGGATGCGCCGCCAGCAGCGCCTGCCCCGCCGCAACCCGTCGGCGTCCGACGCAGACCGGAACGCCGCCGGCGGCGAGGATCAGCGGCTCGTCGCCGACGTCGCGCGGATGATCCTGCGGCCGCACGATGCGAACGGCGCCGTCGACGCGCCCGTGGCCCCGGCTGACGATCCCCGGATGAAGACCGCGCTCGCGCAGCGCGGCGACCAGCGCCGCGACCAGCGGCGTCTTGCCCGCTCCGCCGACGGCGATGTTGCCGACGATGACGACCGGAACGGGCAGGCGCGTCCTGTGCAGCCACCCGGCGCGGTAGGCGCGCCGGCGCAGCGCGGCGAGCGCACCGAAGACCCAGGACAGCGGCAGCAGCAGCGCCGCGACGGCCGTGACGCGCGGCCGCCACCACGTGCGCTGCAGCGCCGCGCCTGTCACTTTCGGGCGGACGCCGAAGACTGGGTCGCGAACGTGATGTGGACGAGGCCCGCGTCGCGCGCGGCCTCCATGATGTGGACGACCATCTGCTG
>JBLMVY010000183.1:0-11343 GCA_050256935.1 Candidatus Levyibacteriota bacterium
CGCGCGCTGGGTCGCGATTGGCGCCGGCCCGCGGTCGCCGTCGCCGGCAATCAGCAGGCGCATCGTCTCGCACAGCGCCGACAGGTGATCCTCGAGCATGGCGGCCTCGTCGCGCCGCGCAATCCCGAGCTCCGCAAGCGCCGACCGCAGTGTCGCCAGCGGTCGCTCCATCATGAATCCTGAGAGCCAGAACGAGGCATGAAGGTTCACCTCGGATTTACCCACACCGACGAAAAGGTCGGTGTACTCCTGCGCCGCGGCCTCGGGATCCATCGCCGCGCTCGCGTCGATCAGCCGGTTCCACGCCCCTGCAATCGGCGAGGATTCGCCGTCCATGCGCGGTGCGCCCGCGATCGCGGCGAGCAGCGCGGCGTCGGGTCCATCGGCGAACAGTCGCGCGAGCAGGGCGTAGAACTCGCTGCGCGCCTGGTCTTCCGGGGTGATCTGCTGCACGACGGCGATGGGCGCGTGCATCAGAGGTCCCGGATGTCGACGCTGCGCTCGTGGGTCGCGAGGTCGATGACGCGGCAGTCGCCGCACATCTGCAGGCGCCGCAGGGCTTCCTCGCCTGCGAACATCGGGTGATGGCGCAGGCGCTCGACCATGGCCAGCATCATCTTCTGCGTGCCCATCGGCTTGCCGCAGCGGATGCAGGCGTGCACGGCCGCCTCGTTGATCACGCGCGGTGTCTTCGCCTCCGGCGTGAGATCGAGGCGCGGCACGAGGCGGATGGCGTCCTCCGGACAGGTCGCTGCGCAAAGGCCGCACTGAACGCAGTTGCTCTCGATGAACCGCAGCGTGGGCGCCTCGGGATGGTCGAGCAGCGCGCCCACCGGGCACGCCCCGACGCAGGCGACGCACATCGTGCAGGCGTCGCGGTCCAGATCCAGGGTCCCGAAAGGCGCGCCCGCGGGCAGCGCGATCGTCGTTTGCGGAACCGGCGCGTGCGCAGCCAGGTGCTCGAAGGCCAGCGCGAGGGTGCGCCGTTTGTCGCCGGTCGCGGCGAACGTGGCCGCTACGCGGGGCGCGAGCGCAACCGTCCAGTTCCACACTGCATTCTCGGTTTCGCGAGGCACCGCGGCATCCCCTCCGGCGGCGGAAGCGCCGCCGCCGGAGCGGATCAGCCGGAAGTGCTCGCCCTGGTAGCCCTGCGCGTTGGCGATGACCTGCGCAATCTTCATCTGGAAGGCCAGCGCCTCGACGTACTGCGGCGCTTCGTCCCCCGTCACCAGCACGGCGATCTGCGACGCCCCCCAGGCAAGGGCGGCGAGCCAGAGGTCGATGCCCACCGACGCGATGTGCTCGACCTCGACCGGAATGACGCGCGCTGGCAGCCCCCGTCCGCCGCGCGCGAGGGTCTCGATCACGCCTGCGCCGTCGGCCGCATGCAGCAGCAGGCAGGCATCGCGTCCGCCGGCTCGGTGGTAGGCCTGCAGCAGCGTGCGCATGCGTGCCCCGAGGTCGGCCGGCGATGGGTACGCGTAGCTCATCGCCCCCGACGGGCAGACGGTGGCGCAGCCGCCGCAGCCCATGCACAGGTGCGGCTCGACGGCGATCCGATCGCCGTCCGCACGGATGGCGAGGGTGGAGCACACGTCGATGCACCGCGTGCAGCCGGACTTGCGTGCGCGGCTGTGCGCGCAGATCGACGGCTTGTAGGCGAAGTATTTCGGCTTCTCGAACTCGCCGGTCATCGTCGCGAGCTCCGCCACCGCGGCCGCCTGCGACAGCGCATCGACCCCCGGCGAGAAGTAACCCTGGGGCGGCTGATGCTGCCGGAACGCCGGGACCCGGCCGAGGTCGAGAACGAGGTCGAAGCGCTCGCGCCGAATGACGTCCTCGCGCGCGAAATCGATCGCCGCGACCGCGCCGCAGGCGGCGACGCATTTGCGATGCGCGCGGCAACGATCGAGGTCCACCTGGAAATCGGAACCGATCGCGTGCTCCGGACAGGCGCGCTGGCATGCGCCGCAGCGCGTGCACAGGTCGAGGTCGATCGGGTTCTCCTGCTCCCACTCGGCCTGGAACGCGCCCAGCCATCCCGAAAGCGCGACGAGCCTGCCCGAATGCACCGGATAGCGCCGCTCGCCACGTAGCGCGACGGGCGCAGTGCGGCCGGTCATCAGCACGGTGACCGCAAGCTGCCCGGCGAGCGCGTCCGCCCAGTGCAGGGCCGCATCGCCCGGTCCGACGATCAGCAGCTGGCCCTCCGACCGGTAGGCGACGCTCGGGACCGGGTCGGGCGCGGGAAGTGCTGCCGCCTCGAGCAGCGCGACGATCTTCGGCGTCGCCGCGCGCGCCTCGGACGACCATCCGGCGCTTTCGCGGATGTTGACGAAGCGAATCGACTGCGCCTTGCCGCCTTCCTCTGCGACCTGGCCCAGCAGCCGCGATTCCTGCGTGCACGCGACGACGACCTCGCCCACCGCGCCGGTCGCGAAGCGATCGATCTCGCGCTGGCACAGCGCGCGGTGCAGGTGAAGGGACGCGATGCCCAGACCCTGCGCAAGCGCATCGCCATCGAGCGGCATCGTGGCATTGCAGGTGCACACGAACAGCGTCTTGTCCGCGATGCTCATGGCGATGGCCGCGCAGGCTGCGAAGCGCCGTCGACGGCGTCGGCGGGACCGCTCGCTTCGGACCCGGACTGCGGGTCGGCGCCGGCGGTCGCGGGCGCCGTCTCGCTCCCCGGAACATCGGGCGTCGCGGGCGGAACGTCGCGGTCCGGCGACGACACGACCACCTCCGCGGCGGCGACCTCGGGCGCGGCGGGTGGCTCGTCGCCACCGCCGAGCTTGAGCCTCGAAAGCAGCTCGCGGGCGAGCGAAGGCTCGATGGGATCGGACCGGGTGTAATCGTCGATGTAGATGTCGAGGCCGTCCATGACGTTGAAGCGCGGATCGCTGAACAGCTTCTTCAACGCGCCACGCTTGAGGACCTCGTCCACCTCCGGGCGCATGAACGCGGCGAAATCCGAATCAGGGGTCAGCGAATCGATCGGCGGCAGCGGGACCGCGGCGGCAGAGGCGTTGCCCTGCGGGCCGGGGGCGATGGTCGCGCCGGCAGAGGCGCTTGCCTGCGCGCCGGAGGCGATGGCTGCACCGGCCGCGGCGCTCGGCGCATCGCTGGTGGCGACACTCGACGCGACCTCGGACGGCACGCCCGGGCCTGCCGCATCTCGCGGCTGGAGCGCGCCCTCCGGCCGCGATTCTGCCGGGGCCGGGGCCGGAACCGCGGTCCCGGCCTCTGCCCGCGCTGCCGCGTGCTTGCGCTGCGACCAGCGGCGCAACGAAAAGGGTTCGGGACCGGGCATGCCTTCTCGCGTCGACTCGCTGCGGCTCATGATCGGCGCCCGCCCTGGTCGTCGCGCCCCGGACCCTCGGTTGCGAGGGGATCGTTGCGCTTCACCTTGCGCCGCGGCTCGGGCCTGTAGTTGGCGTCGACGAACGGCGCAATCCAGCGGGCGATCTCGGGAAGCATCGGGACGGTGTCGACCTGCTCGCCGCCGTCCATGAACCGGGCCGCCTCGTTATAGCTCACCGTCACGATGACCGGATGTGCCGGTGGTGCCGCGCCATCCTCCGCCATCCGCCACATGACGAATACCCGCGGCTCCGGTGAGGTCATGTTCAGGTAATACCCTTCGCTCTCGCTGCGGTGCAGTTCGATCTCGAAGCCCCCGAAGCGCCAGGTCTCGCGCTGCAAGCCGCCGCCCTCCCGGACCGGTCCTGCAGCCGAAGCCCGCCCGTCGGCGATCGCCACGGCCGCCGGCTGCCAGCGTTCGCTCGCCCAACGGTTGGCGAGGGGCACGCGCTCCATCAGGACATCGACGGCTAGTCGCAGCGGCGTCGTCATCGGTGCATGGTCGGAGGTAACGGCTGGCACCCACGGTCCCGCCGCAATTCA
This sequence comes from Candidatus Levyibacteriota bacterium, assembly GCA_050256935.1. GTDB lineage: Bacteria > Pseudomonadota > Gammaproteobacteria > Burkholderiales > Casimicrobiaceae > VBCG01. Next base: position 3,907 of record JBLMVY010000183.1, read on the forward strand.
GTCGGAACCTCGACGATACCTCCGTTCCGGGTCCATTGCCGATCATACAATGATCGGGAGATCGCCTCGCGCCATCCGTCTGCTAACATCGAAACCGCCATGTCCACGATCATCCCGCTGACCGATGTCCGCGACGCGCGCCGCGGCGCCGCGCTGGATGCGTTCGTGCGCGAGGCGGCGAATGCGGTCGACCGGGATCCCGCGCCGCCGGTCGACACGCTCGGCCGACACCTGCACGATCTGCGGATCTCCGTCACCGACCGCTGCAATTTCCGTTGCGTCTATTGCATGCCCAAGGACGTCTACGGGCGCGACTTCCCGTTCCTGCCGCATGCCGATCTGCTGAGCTTCGAGGAAATCACCCGCATCGCCGCGATCTTCGTGCGCGAGGGCGTGCGCAAGATCCGCCTGACCGGCGGGGAGCCGCTGCTGCGTCGCAATCTCGAGCGACTGGTGGAGATGCTGGCGTCCCTGGGTGACGTCGACCTCACGCTGACGACCAATGGAGCGCTGCTGGCGAAGAAGGCGCGCTCGCTCCGGGACGCGGGGCTCGCCCGGGTGACGGTGAGCCTCGACGCCCTCGACGATCCGACGTTCCGCGCGATGAACGACGTCGATTTCCCGGTGGAGCGGGTCCTCGAAGGCATCGAGACCGCAAGTGCGGTGGGCCTCGCGCCGATCAAGATCAATGCGGTGATCAAGCGCGGCATGAACGAGCACGCCATCGTCCCGCTCGCGCGCCATTTCCGCGACACCGGCCACATCGTCCGCTTCATCGAATACATGGACGTCGGCAACACCAACGGCTGGCGGATGGAGCATGTCGTGTCGGCGGCCGAGATCGTCGCGACCCTCTCGCGCGAATTCCCGCTCGAGCCCGCGGCGCCCAATTACGCCGGCGAGGTCGCGGAGCGCTGGCGCTATCGGGACAACGGCAACGAGATCGGCGTCATCGCGTCGGTCACCCAGGCGTTCTGCCGCGACTGCACCCGCGCACGCCTGTCGACCGAAGGCAAGCTCTACACCTGCCTGTTCGCCAACGCAGGCTACGACCTGCGCGCGCTGCTGCGCGAGGACTATTCGGACGACCAGATCGGCAACGCGATCGCGGCCATCTGGCGCAGGCGCGCCGACCGCTACTCGGAGCTGCGCAGCGCCGCGACCCCGCGGCCGCAGAAGATCGAGATGTCGTACATCGGGGGCTGAGCTTGGGCGTCGGCGCCCGCCGCCCCTCCCGGCCGTCGCTCACGCAGGCGGCGCGGCCTTCGACCTTCGAGGTCGTCGCCGTCGACGAGCACGGCGCAAGGCGCGAAGTGTCGATTGCCGGCGAGCATCCGCTCACCCTCTACGTCGACAAGCGCGAGATCCTGACCCTGATGACCCTGGGCGCCGCACCCGAGGCGCTCACCATCGGCTACCTGCGCAATCAGCGGCTGGTGAAATCGCTCGACGAGATCCTCGCCGTGCAGGTGGACTGGGAGACGGATTCGGTCGCGGTGACCACCCGCGGCGGACTCGCCGATCTCGAGGCCAGGACGGCGAAGCGGACCAAGACCAGCGGCTGCGGCCAGGGCACGGTGTTCGGCGACCTGATGGAGGACATCGACAGCGTCAGCCTGCCGGCCGGGGCGACGCTGACGCAGGCGACGCTCTACGACCTCCTCGAGCGGGTCCGGCTGCACGAGACGATCTACAAGCAGGCGGGCGCCGTGCACGGCTGCGCGCTCGCGAGGAATGCGACCGGGCGGGCGGAGATCCTGATGTTCGTCGAGGATGTCGGGCGCCACAACGCCGTCGACGCGATCGCCGGCCAGATGTGGCTCGATCGCGAGGAAGGCGCCGACAAGATCTTCTACACGACCGGCAGGCTGACTTCCGAGATGGTGATCAAGGCCGCGCAGATGGGGATCCCGTTCCTGGTGTCGCGTTCGGGGCTGACGCAGATGGGCTACGAGATCGCGCAGAAGGTCGGCATGACGATGATCGGCCGCGCGACCAACCGCCACTACCTGCTGTTCACCGGCGCCGAGCGCTTTCGCGCATGATCGCCCGCAGCGACGTCACCGGCATCGTGCTGGCCGGCGGACAGGGACGGCGGATGGGAGGCGTCGACAAGGGGCTCGTCCTGCTCGACGGCCGGGCGCTGGCCGAGCACGTGATCGCGAGGCTCGCGCCCCAGGTCGGCACGCTGATCGTCAATGCGAACCAGAACGCCGAGCGCTACGCCGCGTTCGGCTACCCGGTCGTCGCCGACGCCGTGGGCGGGTTCGCCGGCCCGCTCGCCGGACTCCACGCGGGAATGACTCTCGCCCAGAGCGCCTGGGTCGTGACCGCGCCCTGCGACTCGCCGTTCCTGCCCGGCGATCTGGTCGCGCGGCTCGCCGATGCACTCGCGCGCGCGGATGCGCAGCTCGCGGTCGCGCGGACGTTCGACCAGCCGCATCCCGTATTCGCGCTGGTGCGGCGCGACACCCTCGCCCACCTGACCGAATTCCTCGCCGCGGGAGGGCGCAAGATCGACCTGTGGTACGCAAGCCTTCGCTTTGTCGAGGTGTCCTTCGACGACGAAGCCGACGCCTTCCGCAACATCAACACCCGCGAGGAGCTGCGCGAGAACGCGGCTCCCGCGACGTGAATGCTCCTGCAATCGAGCCTTCGCTCCCCTCTTCCCTTCCTGCAAATCCGATGACCGCACCCACGACCCTGCGCGAGCTCTCCTGCGCCGACGATTACGATCCCAATTCGATGCCGGTGGACAAGGCGCGCGCGCTGATCCGCCAGTTCCTCGTTCCCATCACCGCGATCGAGCGCGTGCACATCCGCGCTGCGCTCGACCGCGTCCTCGCCGAGGACGTGGTGTCGCCGTTCGACGTCCCGGGCCACGACAATTCGGCGATGGACGGCTGGGCGGTGCGCTTCGCCGATCTTTCCGCCAGTGGCGAGACGACGCTCAAGCGGGTCGGCGACTCGTTCGCCGGCAAGCCCTACGCGGGAGGGATGGCCGCCGGGGAAACGGTGCGGATCTTCACCGGCGGGGTGATGCCCGAGGGCGCCGACACCGTCGTCATGCAGGAGCGCGCCACCGAGGTTCCCGGCGGCGTGCGCATCCCTGCCGGCGCCGTGGGCAAGGCCGGGCAGAACCGTCGCTTCGCCGGCGAGGACCTGAAGCGCGGCGCACGGGTGTTCGGCGCCGGACAGCCTTTGCGCCCGGCGGAGCTCGGCATGCTGGCGTCGCTGGGCGTCAACGAGATCAGCGTCTATCGCAGGCTGCGCGTCGCGTTCTTCTCGACCGGCGACGAGCTGCGCTCGATCGGCCAGCCCCTGGCCGCGGGCGAGGTCTACGACAGCAACCGTTACACGCTCTACGGGATGCTCGAGCGCATGAACTGCGAGATCGTCGACATGGGCGTCATTCCCGACGTGCCCGAGGCGCTGGAGCGCGCGTTCACCACCGCGGCCGCCAGCGCCGACGCCGTGATCACCTCGGGCGGCGTCTCGGTGGGCGAGGCGGATTTCGTCAGGCAACTGCTCGACAAGCTGGGAGAAGTGCTGTTCTGGAAGATCGCGATGAAACCCGGCCGGCCGCTCGCCTACGGCAAGATCGGCGCCGCGCATTTCTTCGGCCTGCCCGGCAATCCGGTGTCGGTGATGGTGACGTTCTACGAGTTCGTCCGCGACGCGCTGCGGGTGCTGCAGGGGCAGAGGCCGGTCGACCCGCAGCCGACGTTCAAGGCGCTGCTTGCCGCCCCGATCCGCAAGATTCCGGGCCGCACCGAGTTCCAGCGGGGAACGCTGACCCCCGGCGCCGACGGCGCCTGGGAGGTGCGGACCACCGGCGATCAGGGCTCGGGCATCCTGTCGTCGATGTCGCGCGCCAACTGTTTCATCGTGCTGCCGGCGGAGACGGGAGACGTCCCCGCCGGTGCACAGGTGGAGGTCCAGCTCTTCGAGGGCCTGATCTGATCAGGCCTGTGCGGACGGCCGGGACGCGATCAGTAGTAGCGGCCCATCGGACCGGGACCACGCTCGATCGCGCGAATCCGGCGCTCGAGGTCGAACACGTCCTTCGAGCGCGCCAGGTAGGCTTCGCGCTCGCGTTGCGCCTGACGGAAATGCCAGGCGTCCAGACGGTCCAGCAGCGACTTGTGCTCCGCCACGGGAGCCGGGGCCGGCGTCGCGGCCGCATTGCCGGCCGCGGCGGGCTTGCGCCCCGCCTGGACGGCGGCCTTGCGGGCGTCTTCCGCGGCCGTCGAGCGACGGGCGAGGGCTTCGCCGACGATCGCCGACAACTGTCCGATAATGCTGTCCTTGAAGTAGAGTTCGGCCGCCCGAGGCGACCAGGCTTGGGACTTGCTCATTTTGCTGTCTCCCGCATGCGCTTGTGGCGCTCCTGCATCGCGACCCACGAGTTGTGCGTCGCACAATGCCAAGATAAGGGCAGCGGGTAGGGGGGTCAAATCGTCCTTTTGGATCATTAGCATAGAATTTTCGGATATCCCCCGTACGGTATATTGCGCTGCCGAAGGACCGGTCCTCTCCCCTCCCCGCCCCGCCCTGCCCCCGCTCAAACCGCGCGCCCCACCCTCCCCCTGCCCATGGAGCTCTATCAACTCCGAAGCTTCGCCGCCGTGGCGGAGCTCGGCCACCTGACGCGCGCGGCCGAGCGCCTGCACGTCAGCCAGCCCGCCCTTTCGGCCCAGATCAAGGCGCTCGAGGACGAGCTGTCGGTCGTCCTGTTCGAGCGCGGTGCGGGCGGGATGACCCTCACGCCGGCGGGGCGGGCACTGCTGCCCGACGCCGAGCGGATCATCGCCGCCGCCCAGGCGTTGCGCAGCCGGGCCTCGGAGCTTCGCGGGGAGGTTGCCGGGCGGGTGCGGCTGGGTACCGTCGCCGACCCCGAATTCATTCGGCTCGCCGACGTGCTGCGCTGCGCGGTGCGGCACTATCCGCTGCTGGAAATCGACGTCCATCACGAGATCACGGGCGCCGCCTTCGAGAAGGTCCGCGACGCGGAGCTCGACGCTGCGTTCTATTACGGCGACCTGACCCACGGCGCGGTCGTGTCGATCCCGCTGCGTGAATTCGCCTACCGGGTCGCCGGCCCGGCGGCCTGGTCGGCGCGCCTTTCCCATGCGGGCTGGGAGGCGATCGCTGCCGAGCCCTGGATCATGACCCCCAGGATCAGCACCCACTACGCGCTGGCGACGCGGCTCTTCAACGCCAACGGGGCCGCCCCGGTGCGCCATGTCGAGGCCGACCACGAGGCCGTGATCAGCTCGCTGGTGACGGCAGGTGTCGGCGTCGCGCTGATGCGCGAGGACATCGCCGAGGCCCTGGCCGCATCGGGGCAGGTCTTCATCTGGGACGGCGCAAGGCTGTCGACGACCCTGCAATTCCTCTATCGCCGCGACCGCGAGCGCGACGCGCCGATTCATGCGCTGCGCGACGTCGTCCGCGACGTCTGGAAGGCCGGCGAGGGCCCCACGCCCAAGGCGCGCCGCAACCGCCCCCCCGTTCCCGCCTGAGCGGCGCTCGGCGCCCTCGGCCCGGCCGCGGCTGCCGCTCCTGCTCCGCCGGTCCGGTCGACCGTGTGCGCCGCGCCGGTCTCGGTGTAAGGGCCGCACCGGCCACTGCGACCGAGCCGATGCGGGTCCGGTGCGATTGCGCCATCGGTACCTCCGGGAACGATCGGACCCGCCCGTCATCCAACCTCGTGATCCACTGCCATGGAGCTTCCCCGATGAATCGGCGCATCTTCCTGCTGGGAATGGCGGCGACCGTCGCCGGAGGGACCGGAATCGGCCACGCCCAGTACCGGAAGGCGGCGGCCACGCCGGCGCCGACGGTCGAAGACCTGCAGCGCAACTGGAAGCTGCTGCTCGCCAGGGACGCCACCGTCGCGACCGATACCGCTCCTGTGGTCAGGACCGACGCCGAATGGCGCAGGATCCTGGATGCGGCAGCCTACGATGTCCTGCGGCACGAAGGCACCGAGCGGCCGTGGACCAGTCCGCTCAACGACGAGCACCGGCCGGGGGTCTTTGTGTGCGCGGGATGTTCGTTGCCGCTGTTCACGTCGGCGATGAAATTCGACAGTGGGACCGGCTGGCCCAGCTATTTCACGACCATTCCGGGCGTGTTCGCGACCAGGACCGATCTGCGGCTGATCGTTCCGCGCACCGAGTACCACTGCATCAAGTGCGGCGGGCATCACGGGCACGTCTTCGACGACGGGCCGCCGCCCACCGGCCTGCGCTACTGCAACAACGGCGTCGCCCTGCGCTTCATCCCGACGCACGCCTGACCGCGCTTCGCGGCGAACGCGAGGGTGCCGCGCTAGACTTTCGCGCGTGATCGAACTTCGCGCGCTCTCCACGACCTACACCGGCGCCGCCACCGCGCCGCGGCGGGTCTTCGACCGGTTGTCGATGACGGTGGCGCGCGGCGAGTATGTCGCCATCATCGGCGCCTCCGGGATCGGCAAGTCGACGCTGCTCAACCTCATTGCGGGACTCGAGCGCCCCGATGCGGGCACGATCGTCGTCGATGGCGTCGATTTCGCGACCTGCGACGACGACGCGCTCACCTCGCTTCGCCGATCGCGGATGGGATTCGTCTTCCAGGCGTTCCACATCCTGCCCTACCTCACCGTCGCCGCCAACGTCGCGCTGCCGCTCGCGTTGCAGCAGCGCCACGGGCCGGAGGCGAGCGCGCGCGTCGCGGCGATGCTCGATCGGGTCGGACTCGGAGGGCGCGGGGAGAGCCGCCCCGCCGAGCTGTCCGGTGGCGAGCTGCAGCGCGTGGCGATCGCGCGCGCCCTCGTCCATCGCCCGGCGATCGTTCTCGCCGACGAGCCGACCGGCAATCTCGATCCCGCGACCGCGCGGCAGGTCGTCGCACTGCTGCGGGAGGCCATCAAGGGCGAAGGCGCGACGGGCATCATCGCGACCCATTCGCGCCGGGCCGCGGCATCGGCGGACCGGGTATGGCGCCTGTCCGCCGACGGCCTGCACGAGCACGCGATCGGCGACGGCGACGACGTCGAGTGACGACCCGTCTTCACACGACCGCCGCCGTGGTCCGCGCCGTCGCGGGCGGCGGCATCGGCAGGCTGCGCGCGCGCACCCTGGTCGCCGTGTTGGCGATCGGATCGGGGGTCGCCCTGGGCTACGCCGTGGAGCTCGTCAATCGGGCCGCGATCGGCGAGCTCGTGTCCGGACTCGCGACGCTCTCCGGCCAGGCCGACCTCGAGGTGCGGGGGCCGCGGCAGGGCTTCGACGAGGCGCTCTATCCGGTGCTGGCGACGGACCCCGACATCGCGATCGCCAGTCCCGTCGTCGAGGTCGACGCGGGGATCGCGGGCCACGCCCATCCGCTTCCGGTGCTGGGCGTCGACGTCTTTCGCGCCGCGGCGATCAACCCGGCGCTGGTCGCGAC
>JBLMVY010000184.1:0-5734 GCA_050256935.1 Candidatus Levyibacteriota bacterium
GCGACATCAGGAGGCTCGCGAACACGATGCCGACCGGATGCAGCCGCCCGACGAACGCGACGATGATCGCGGCGAAGCCGTAGCCGGGCGACATCGACGGCAGCAGCTGCCCGATCGGACCCGCGGCCTCGTTGACCCCGGCGATGCCGGCGCAGGCCCCGCCGGCGAGCATGCCGAGCCAGACGTTGCGGCTTGCGGAGATGCCGGCATAGGTGGCCGCACCCGGCGCGAGTCCGGCGACGCGCATCTCGAATCCCCAGACGCTCCTCTTCACGAACAGCCAGGCGAGCGCGACGGCTGCCAGCGCGATCGGGAAGCCCGCGTTGAGGCGCGTCCCGGCGAGCAGGATGGGAAGCAGCGCGGCGTCGGCGAACAGCTGCGACTGCGGGAAGTTGTAGCCTCCCGGATCGCGCCAGGGGCCGTGCACCAGCCACGACAGCAGGAGCTCGGCGATGTAGACCAGCATCAGCGAGGTGAGGATCTCGTTGGCATTGAAGCGCGTGCGCAGCCACGCCGCGATCGCCGCCCAGGCCATGCCGGACAGCGCGCCGGCGACGATCATCGCCGGCAGCAGGAGCGCCGGGGAGACCGCCGCGTCACCCACGGCGAGCGCTACGCCCCCGCCGGCGATGGCACCCAGGGTCAACTGTCCCTCGGCGCCGATGTTCCACACGTTGGCGCGGTAGCCGATGGCGAGGCCCGTCGCGATCAGCATCAGCGGACTCGCCTTGAGCAGCAGTTCGCCGATGCCGTAGCGGCTCGCCACCGGTTGCACGAAGAATGCGTGGAATGCGGCGACCGGGTCCTTGCCGAGGGCCTCGAAGACGACGAAGCCGACGACCAGCGTGGCAAGGGCCGCGAGCAGCGGCGCGAGCAGCACCGCGGCGCGCGAGGGTTCGGGTCGCGCTTCGAGGCAGAGGCTCATCGCAGGGCGGATGCGGCTTCGTCGCCGTGCGGTGGCGCCGCGCCCGCCATCAGCAGGCCGATCTCCTCGGCGGTGGTGTCGCCGACCGGCCGCGCCGGGGACAGGCGTCCCTGGGCGATGACGGCGAGCCTGTCGCAGGTCTCCATCAGCTCGTCGAGCTCGTCCGAGACCACCAGCACGGCGACCCCCGCATCGCGCAGGTCGATCAGCGCCTGGCGAATCTGGGCACTGGCGCCGACGTCGACCCCCCAGGTCGGTTGGGCCGCGATCAGGACCCTGGGCCGCTGGCGGATCTCGCGGCCGACGACGAACTTCTGCAGGTTTCCGCCCGAGAGGCTGCGGGCGACGGTTCCAGGGCCCTGTGCCTTGACGCCATAGGCGGCGATGATCTCCGCCGCCCGGGATCGCACGGCGTCGCTGCGGAGGAAGCCGTGCGAGGTCACTCCGAGGTGGCGCGCGGTCAGCAGCGCATTCTCGGCGAGCGACATCTCGGGCACCGCGGCGCGTCCGAGCCTTTCCTCGGGCACGTACGCGAGCCCGAGAGACCGGCGCCGCGCCACGCCGAGGTCTCCGGCCGCCGCGCCGCACAGCGTGATCGCGTCATGCCGCGCGATCCTGCGCTCGCCGGACAGGGCTGCCAGCAGCTCCTTCTGGCCGTTGCCCGACACGCCGGCGATGCCGACGATCTCGCCGGCGTGCACGGTGAGCGAAATCGACCGCAAGGTCGTTCCGAACGGGTCGTCCGCAGGGAGGTCGAGCGCGTCGACGACCAGCGCCGGGGCGCCGGCGGCGGATTGCCGATGCCGCGGATGCGGGAGCTCGCCGCCGATCATCATCCGCGCCAGCGAGGCCGCCGTCTCGCGGCGCGGATCGCATTCGCCGGTCACCCGGCCATCGCGCAGCACGGTCGCGCGATGGCACAGCGCGCGGATCTCGTCGAGCTTGTGGCTGATGTAGAGGATGCTGACGCCCTCGTCGGCGAGCTGGCGCAAGACGTCGAACAGCCGCAGGATCGCCTGGGGGGTGAGCACGGAGGTCGGCTCGTCCATGATCAGGACGGAGGGCGCCTGCAGGAGACTGCGCACGATCTCGACGCGCTGGCGCTCGCCGACCGACATGCCGTGCACCGGCCGGGCAGGATCCAGGGCCAGGCCGTAGCGCTCCGAAACGCGGCGGATGCGCGCAGGAAGGTCAGGGCCCGCCCGGTCGGCATCCAGCGCCAGTGCGACGTTCTCGGCGACGCAGAGCGTCTCGAACAGCGAGAAATGCTGGAAGACCATGCCGATCCCCAGCCTGCGCGCGTCTCCGGGGCTCGCGATGTGGACCGGCTCGCCCTGCCAGCGCATCGTGCCGGCATCCGGCTTGACGACGCCGTAGACGACCTTCATCAGCGTCGACTTGCCCGCGCCGTTCTCGCCGAGGACGGCGTGGATCTCGCCGGGCAGGACATCGAGGTCGATGCGGTCGTTGGCGACCACCCCGGGATACGTCTTGGTGATTCCGCGCAGCGAAAGGCGCGGCGCCGCGGTCGCTGCCTGCGTTTCCGCTGCGGTGAATGCGGCCGGCTGGCTCATGCTCCCTGGAGCCCCGGAGGGCGATGTGCTCGCGCCACGATAGCACAGGGATCCGCGCCCCCCCCCGCCGCGCGATCCGCCCGCAGGTACATGCTAAGCTAGCTCGCATGCCATCTGGCAACGCATCGCCCGTGCCTGCGCCGCTGGCTGCGCTAGCGATCTCGGAGGCCGCCGACGGGCGCCGGATGCTGGCGCTGTCCGGACGCCTGGAGGCATCGACGGTCCGCGGCGTGTGGGCCGAAGGGCGCAAGGCGATTGCCGAGGCGAGCGGCAGGCGGGTCGTCGTCGACGCCGCGGATGTCGACTACTGCGACGGCGCCGGGGTGGCGATGCTCGTCAACCTGATGCAGCAGGCGGGGCCCGGCAACGTCGAGGTGGAGAACCTCAAGCCGGCATTCGCGGCCTTGCTGCGGCAGTTCGATCCCGAGCGGCTCGCGCGCGACCAGGATCCTCCGGCGCCACGGCATTCGGCGATCGAGGACATCGGCGTCATCGCGGCGGGCATCGGGCAGGACATACGCACCCAGATAGCGTTCATCGGCGAGACGGCGGCCGCGCTGGCGCACGCGTTGCGGCACCCTTCGACGGTCCGCTGGAAGGACGTCTGGGCGATTTGCGAGCGCGTCGGCGCCGACGCGCTGCCGATCGTCGCGCTGATCGCATTCCTGCTCGGCGTGATCCTGGCCTTCGAGTCGGCGATCCCCATGCGTCGGTTCGGCGCCGAGATCTTCGTCGCCGACCTGATCGGCATCTCGATGCTGCGCGAGCTCGGCGGGCTGATGACGGCGATCCTCCTCGCCGGGCGCTCCGGCGCGGCGTTCGCCGCCGAGATCGGCACGATGAAGGTCAATCAGGAAGTCGACGCGCTGACCACCATGGGACTCGATCCGGTCCGCTTCCTCGTCACCCCCCGGGTCATCGCCGCGCTCCTGATGACGCCGCTGCTGACACTGTTCGCCGACCTGATCGGCCTGCTGGGCGGAGCGCTGACCCTGCGCACATTCTCGATCCCGTTCGTCACCTTCGTGCACGAGGTCGACGCCATCGTCACCTTCTCCGACTTCATGGCGGGATTCGTCAAGTCGTTCGTCTTCGCGCTCCTGATCGCGGGCATCGGCTGCCTGCGCGGCCTGCAGACCAGGGCCGGGGCCTCGTCCGTCGGCGACGCCGCGACGCGCGCCGTCGTCTCGGGCATCATCATGCTGGTCATCGTCGACGGCATCTTCGCCGTCATCTACTTCTTCCTGGACATCTGAACGTCGACATGGCCGGCGACGACGAACCGATCATCAGGGTGCGGGACCTCACCGCGGGATACGACGACGTCGTGATACTCGAGCACGTCAGCTTCGACGTCCGCCGCGGCGAGGTCTTCGTCATCCTCGGCGGGTCCGGCAGCGGCAAGAGCACGCTGCTGAAGCACATGATCGGGCTCGAGGAGCCGCAGGGCGGCAGCGTGGTCATCGACGGCGAAGACATCGTGACGGCGGAGGGCGACGCGCGCCGCGCGATCCTGCGCAAGATCGGCGTCATGTACCAGTCGGGGGCGCTGTTCGGCTCGATGACCCTGATCGAGAACGTCCGCCTGCCGCTCGAGGAGTACACCGACCTCGAAAGCGACGAGATCGAGCTGATCGCCCGGATGAAGCTGGAGCTCGTCGGCCTCGCGCAATTCACCGGGCACCTGCCGGCCGAGGTTTCGGGCGGGATGCAGAAGCGCGCGGCGATCGCGCGCGCGATGGCGCTCGACCCGACCATCCTGTTCCTCGACGAGCCCTCGGCGGGACTCGATCCGATCACCTCCGCCGAGCTCGACGCGCTTATCAAGCGCCTGGCCGCGAGCCTCGGCGTCACCTTCGTCGTCGTCACCCACGAGCTGCCCAGCATCTTCGCCATCGCCGACCGCGTCATCATGGTCGACAGGAACAGGCGCGGCATCGTCGCCGAAGGCGACCCGCGCGAGCTGCGCGACCGCAGCGACGATCCGTGGGTCCGCCGCTTCTTTCGCCGCGAGCCCGAGATGCAGCCGGCCTGAGGCCCGAGATGAGCCAGAAAGCCAACTACTTCAAGCTGGGACTGTTCGTCATCGGCGCGGTCGCCGCGGGCATCGCCGTGCTGCTGATCGTCGGGACCGGGGCGTGGTTCAAGTCGCGCACCACCATCGAGACCTATTTCAACGAGTCGGTGCAGGGGCTCGACATCGGATCGAAGATGAAATACCGGGGCGTGGTCATCGGCGAGGTGACCAACATCAGCTTCACCTACGTCAGGTACGAGCAGGACAAGCCGATGAGCCAGCGCAAGCGCTACGTGCTGGTCGAGGCGCAGATCGAGCCGCGGCTGGTCGGTGGCAAGGTCGCCAACGACATCGCGAGTCCCGAGTCGACGGCGATCGAGGTCGCGCGGGGGCTGCGCGTCCACCTGGCGCCGCAGGGCATCACCGGCACCAACTACCTCGAGCTCGACTATGTCGACACCCTGCCCGCCCCGGTGCTGCCCATCGACTGGACGCCGCAGAACATCTACATCCCCAGCACGCCTTCGACCGTCCAGACCTTCGTCGCCGCCGCGACCGAGATCATCGATCGCCTGCATCGCCTGGACATCGAGGGCACGGTGGCCAACCTGAACAAGCTGCTGGTCACCGCCAACGACCGCATTGCCGGCGTCGACACTGCCGCGCTGTCCAGGCACGCCGACCGCACCCTGGGCAAGCTCGATTCGACCCTCGACGGCATCGCCAGCAGGAAGATCTCCGACGAGGCGGTGGGGCTGCTGGCCGAATTGCGCCAGACCAACGGCGAGCTCAAGGCCTTCCTCGACAGCGAAGCGCTGCGCAAGCTGCCGCAGGACACGTCCGCGACTCTCGCAAGCGTCCGGGCGCTGGTCGGCGACCCCAAGCTCGCGCAGTCGATCGCCCACATGGAGCGGACGCTGAGCAGGCTCGACCGCATCTTCGGCAGCGGCGAGGCCGACCTGGGGTCGACGTTCGAGAACCTGCGCCAGATCACCGAGAACCTGCGCGACCTCACCGAGGACGCCAAGCGCTACCCGTCCAACCTGCTGTTCGGGGCCCCGCCGCCGGCCCTGCCCTTCGGCGCGGCGCCTTCGTCCGCGGAGCCTGCACGATGACCATCGCCCCGATTCCCGAGCCCTGTGCCGCTTCGCATCCGGCGTCGCGCGGCGGGGCCGCGCTGCGCGTGCGCGCTGCAGCGCTCGCCGCCGCCGCGCTGCT
>JBLMVY010000185.1:0-4362 GCA_050256935.1 Candidatus Levyibacteriota bacterium
GCTCGAGATCGCAAGCCCTGTCGCCGCGACCGCGATCGCGCTGGTCGTCGGCCTGTGCGTCGGCAGCTTCCTCAACGTCGTCATCCATCGCCTGCCCAGGATGATGGAGCGCGACTGGCGCGCGCAGTGCGCCGAGATGCGCGGCGAACCCCCGCCCAAGGAGGATCCGCCGACCTACAACCTCGCCGTGCCGCGCTCGGCGTGCCCCGATTGCGGTCATCGGATCGGTGCGCTCGAGAACATCCCGGTCGCCTCCTGGTTCGCGCTGCGCGGTCGCTGCGCCGGCTGCGGCAAGGCCATCTCCTCGCGCTACCCGCTGGTCGAGGTCCTCGGCGGGCTGTTTGCGGCCGTCGCGATCTGGCACTTCGGCCCGACCTGGAAGGGGCTCGGCGCCTGCCTGCTGCTGTGGACCCTCACCGCACTCACCTTCATCGACTTCGACACCCAGTACCTTCCCGACAACCTCACGCTGCCGCTGCTGTGGGCGGGGTTGGTCGCCAACCTCTTCGGCGTCTTCGTGCCGCTCGCCGACGCGGTGATCGGTGCCGTCGCCGGCTATCTCGCGCTGTGGACCGTCTACTGGGTGTTCAAGCTGATCCGCGGCAAGGAAGGCATGGGTTACGGCGACTTCAAGCTGCTCGCGGCCCTGGGCGCCTGGCTGGGCTGGCAGGTGCTGCCGCTGATCGTGCTGCTGTCCTCGGTCGTGGGCGCCGCCATCGGCATCATGCTGATCGTGTTCAAGGGCCGCGATCACAGCGTCCCGCTGGCCTTCGGGCCCTACCTCGCGATCGCCGGGGGCATCGCGCTGTTCTTCGGCGCGGCGCTCAATTCGGCACTGCTCGGCGGCTACCTGCCGTGACCGGCCGGCTGGTCGTCGGGCTCACCGGCGGCATCGGCAGCGGCAAGTCGAAGGTCGCGGCGGCATTCGCCGCCCGCGGCGCCGACGTCCTCGATGCCGACGACGTCGCCCACGCGATCAGCAAGCGCGGCCAGCCCGGCCACCAGGCCGTCGTCGACGCCTTCGGCCCCCGGTTCGTCGGGGAGGACGGCGAGCTCGACCGCGCGCTGCTGCGCCAGCACGCATTCGCCGACCCCGCGTTCAGGCGCAGGCTCGAAGCGCTGCTGCACCCGCTGATCGCGGCGCGCATCGAGGAGGCGATCGCCCGCTGGCGCGCTCCCTACGGCCTGCTGGTGGTGCCCCTGCTGCTGGAGCGCGGCGGCCTGCGCTCGCGCGTGGCGCGGGTGCTGGTCGTCGACTGCCCCGAGGACGAGCAGGTCCGCAGGGTGCGCAGCCGCAGCGGCCTCTCCGATGACGAAGTCCGCCGGATCATGGCGACGCAGCTTCCGCGCGCCGAGCGCCTTGCGCAGGCCGACGACGTCCTCGACAACTCGGGGGACATCGCCGACACCGAGCGCCAGGTCGACGCGCTCGACCGGCGCTACCGGGAGCTCGCCGGGACTGCAGGCGAGCGCGCGAAATCGCAGAAATGATGATGTGGGCGACCGTATTGAGGCAGAATGGCGCCCTGAACCGATAGTCCCTCGCTTGTGATTCGCTACGAGCACCCGCTGAACGAACGAATCCGCACGCTGATGCGGCTCGAGGACCTGTTCACACGGGTCGCGTTCTTCGCTGCCCGCGACACCGCCCAGGATCATCACGCGGCGCTGCTATCGCTGTTCGAGATCACCGACGTCGCAGCGCGCGCCGACCTCAAGACGGACCTCCTGCAGGAGCTCGAGCGGCAGAAGCAAATCCTCGGGCCGCTGCGAAGCAATCCGCAGATCGAGCAGCAGGCGCTCGCCCAGCTGCTCGCCGACATCGACCAGATCACCACGCGGCTGCTGGGCCAGGCCGGCAAGGTCGGCATGCACCTGCGCGAAAACGAATGGCTGATGGCGATCAAGCAGCGCGCAGCGATCCCGGGGGGCGTGTCGGAATTCGACCTCCCCGCGTATCACCACTGGCTCAATCGCGACGCGGCGTCGAGGCACCGTGACCTCGCCGGCTGGATCGAGCCTTTCGAGCCGATCCGCGCCGGCTCCGCGATCGTCCTGCGCCTGCTGCGCGAGAACAGCCGCTCGAGCCGGCACACCGCCTACCACGGCGTGTTCCAGCTGATGCTGACGACGACCAAGGTCGCGCAGCTGCTGCGCCTAACCCTCGAGCAGGACCTGCCCTGCGTGCCGGAGATCAGCGCGAACAAGTACGCGCTCAACATCCGCTTCATCGGCGTGTCGGGGATGAACCGCGGCAACGTCGTCGACGACGACATCGAGTTCGAGCTGACGTTCTGCAATCTCTGACTCGGCGCGTGATCGCGCACCTCGACATGGACGCGTTCTACGCGTCGGTCGAGCTGCTGCGCTATCCGGAGCTCGCCGGCCGCCCCGTGGTGATCGGGGGCGGGCGCGCCCACCGGCCCGTCGAGCGCATCGACCCGGTGACCGGTGCGCCCACGCGCAGCTTCTCGACGATCAGGGGCTACGCCGGTCGCGGCGTGATCACGACGGCGACCTACGAGGCGCGAGCGCTGGGCGTGCATTCGGCGATGGGCATCATGAAGGCGGCCGCGCTCGCCCCCGATGCCGTCCTGCTCCCGGTCGATTTCGACGCCTACCGCCATCATTCGCGCCTGTTCAAGGCCGCGGTGCGCGCGATCGCGCCCCGCATCGAGGATCGCGGCATCGACGAGATCTACATCGACCTCACCGATGTGCCCGCGCCCGAGGGCGTGCGCGCGCTCGCGCAGGCGATCAAGGATGCGGTCAGGACTGCGACCGGGCTCTCCTGCTCGATCGGGATTGCGCCCAACAAGCTGCTGGCCAAGATCGCCTCCGATCTCGACAAGCCCGACGGGCTGACGATGGTCGGCGACGGGGATCTTGCGCGCCGCATCTGGCCGCTGCCCGCCCGCAGGATCAACGGCATCGGGCCGAAGTCCGCAGCGCGGCTGGCGCAGATGCAGATCCACACCATCGGCGACCTGGCGCGGGCGGAGCGCGATGCGCTGATCGCCGGCTTCGGCAGGGCCCAGGGCGAGTGGATGCACGACGCCGCGCACGGCATCGACGAGCGCGAGGTGATCACGCACAGCGAGCCCAGGTCGATCAGTCGCGAGACGACGTTCGAGCGCGACCTTTCGGCGGCGCGCGACCGGGAGACGCTGTCGCGGATCTTCACCGGGTTGTGCGACGGGGTCAGCGACGACCTGCGGCGCAAGGGCTACGCGGGCAGGACGATCGGGGTCAAGCTGCGCTACGACAACTTCGTGACGGTGACCCGCGACAGCACGATAGCGACGCCGACTCAGGATGCAGCGGCGATCCGGCGCGCCGCGGGCAGCTGCCTGCGGCGCGTCGCGCTCGAGCGCAGGATCCGGCTCCTCGGCGTGCGCGTCGGCGGCTTGATTCCCGCGGGCGACGTCGCCACCTTCGTGGGCAGGCCCGCCCGCGCCGATGCGACGCCGTCGCTGTTCGACGCCATTGCCGACCAAGACCCATGACCACGCCACCCCGGACCGTCAAATGCCCGCAGTGCGGCGCCGCGGTGCCCTGGATCGCGGAATCGAAATGGCGGCCGTTCTGCTCGGAGCGCTGCAAGACCCTCGACCTGGGCGCCTGGGCGAGCGAGCGCTATCGGATCGCGACGCCTGAAACACCCGACCAGGCGGATTCCGGCACCGACGACGCGAGCCGCGAGTCGGGCAGCTAGCGCCGCCGGTACGACCGGTAGCGCGGAGATCCTCGCCGGTCCCCTCAGGCCGGCGGCCAAGCCGCCCGCCGCAGCGCGATGCCGTGCGCGCCGTGGGCAATCGCCGCCTCGAGATCGTCGTACCCGAGGCCGCCCAGTGCATAGACGGGCAGGCGCGTTCCCGCCACGATGCCGGCGAACGCGTCCCAGCCGAGCGGATGCGCCTGCGGATGCGTGGGCGTGGCGCGCACCGGCCCCAGCACCGCGAGATCGAGGTCCAGCGACGCTGCGCGCTCGAGGTCGGCACGGGTGTGACACGACGCCGCGACGGTGAGGTCACGCGGACGCGACCTGGCCTCGGCCAGCCGCGCCGCCGTCCAGTGCACGCCCGCGCAGCCGAGCCGCCGCGCCTCGTCGGCATCGCCGTTCAGCAGCACCTTCGCACCGTGCGCCGCAGCCAGCGCATTGAGCCGCGCCGCGAGCGCCGCGCGTCGCGCCGGCTCCCATGCCTTCTCGCGCAGCTGGATCAGCCGCAGGCCGGCATCGAGCGCACGCGCCGCGCGCGCCAGGAATGCCTCCTCGCCCAGGTCCGCGGCGCAGCTGATCCCGTAGACCGAAGGCAGCACCAGCGCCGCCAGCACCCGCGTGTTGGCGGGCAGCAGCGGGGC
>JBLMVY010000186.1:0-3272 GCA_050256935.1 Candidatus Levyibacteriota bacterium
GGATCTGACGGCTGATCCGGTTCATCTTGTTGATCGTCTCGATCATGTGCACGGGGATGCGGATCGTGCGCGCCTGGTCGGCGATCGAGCGCGTGATCGCCTGGCGGATCCACCACGTCGCATAGGTCGAGAACTGGTAGCCGCGGCGATACTCGAACTTGTCGACGGCCTTCATCAGGCCGATGTTGCCCTCCTGGATCAGGTCGAGGAACTGCAGGCCGCGGTTGGTGTACTTCTTGGCGATCGAGATCACCAGGCGCAGGTTGGCCTCGGTCATCTCGCGCTTGGCCTTGCGCGCCTTGGCCTCGCCGGTCGACATCTGCTTGTTGATCTCCTTGAGGTCCTTCAGGGGGATCATCACGCGCGTCTGGAGATCGAGGAGCTTCTGCTGCTGCTCGACGATCGCCTGGCGGTACTTGGCGAGCTGCTCGCTGAACGGGTGGTGCGCGCCGACCTCGCGGTCGATCCAGCGCAGCGACGTCTCGTTGGCCGGGAACGCCTTGATGAAGTCCGGCCGCGGCATCCCGCCCTTGTTGACGACGAGGTCCTGGATCTTGCGTTCGATCTGGCGAATGTTGTCGACTTCGGTGCGCACCGAGTCGCACAGTCGCTCGACCATGCGCGCCGAGAAGCGGATCTGCATCAGCTCGCTGGAGATCTTCTTCTGCAGGTCGAGGTACCTCGGCGCCTTGTGGCCGTCCTTCTGCAGCACGGCGAGCATGCGCGTGAAGTGCCTGCGGATGGTCGCGAAATGCTCGAGGGCGGCGACCTTCAGCCGCTCGAGGTTCTCGCTCTCGACGACCCCCGGATCGGCCTCGTCCTCTTCCTCGTCGTCCGCGCCTTCCGCCTCGGCTTCCTCGATCGCGGTCAGCTCCTCGCTGAAGTCGAGCAGGCCGTCGACGACATCGTCGATCTTGAGCTCGTCCTTGGCGATCTTGTCGGCGAGCTCGAGGATCTGGGTGACCGTCATCGGGCACGCGGAGATCGCGAGGATCATGTGCTTCAGGCCCTCCTCGATCCGCTTGGCGATCTCGATCTCGCCCTCGCGGGTCAGGAGCTCGACCGAGCCCATTTCGCGCATGTACATGCGCACCGGATCGGTGGTCCGGCCGAATTCGGAGTCGAGCGTCGACGCGGCGGCTTCGGCCTCCTCCTCGACGTCCTCGGCGGGCACCGTCGGCGTCGATTCCGACATCAGCAACGTCTCGGCGTCGGGGGCCTCGTCGTAGACCTGGATGCCCATGTCGCCGATCATCGAGATGATGCCCTCGATCTGTTCGGCGTCGAGGATGTCGTCGGGCAGGTGGTCGTTGACCTCGGCGTAGGTCAGGTAGCCGCGCTCCTTGCCGAGCACGATCAGCGTCTTGAGGCGTCGCTTGCGTGCCTCGACGTCGGCGGGAGTCAGTTCGCGCGGCGCGGCCTCGGCGTTCTTGCCGTTCCTGCCTTTCTTGTGCGCGGCGTCCTCGGCGCGCTTGCCCGCGATCCGGGCCGCGATCTCGCCGACCGACGGCTTGTGGTTGCCGTTGGCGGCGCCCTTGGCGGTGCCCTTGGCGGTGCCGTTGTTGCCCGCCTTGGCGGCAGGCGCCGCCGTCACCGCGGCGGCGGCGGCCAGCTTGGCCGCGTTCTTGTCGAGCTTGGCCGAGGTGAGCTTTTCCGGCTTGGCGGCGACGGTCTTTTCCGGCTTGGCCACCACGACCTTGGCCGCGCCTCGCGTGCCCACCGGCGCCTTGGTCGACGTTGCAACGGCCTTGGGTCCGGTCGCCTTGAGCTTGGAGGCAGGCTTGGATACGGGCTTGGAAACGGGCTTGGCGGCGGGCTTGGCGGCGGGCTTCCGGGACGGACTGGCCTTGGCCGCCGGCTTCCTGGTCGTCGCCTTGGCAGCGGATTTGCCTTTCTTGCCAGCCGCGGCGGTCGCCGGGCGCTTGGCTGCGGGGCGCTTGGCCGAGGCTGCCGGCTTCTTCGCAGCGGACTGGCCGGATTTGCCCGATTTGCCGGATTTGGCCGAGGCCGCCCCCTTGCGCGGGCCGGACTTCGGCTTGCCGGTGGCGGGGGATTTGCGGGCAGGCTTCGCGTGCTTCTTGACCATGATCATCCTTGTCTCGACGGCGCCGCTCCCGGGGGAGAGCCGCGAACCGACGCAGCGCCAGCGCCGTCCTCGCTCCTACATGGGGGCGCCGCGAAAAACCGCAAATTATAACGCGTGCAGAGCGACGTGTTCAAATCCGCCTTTCGGAAGCCGGGCCGCAATCCGGGCCCTCACGCCGGCCCGGGCTTCGCATGGGCTTTCAGCCCCTGCGTCAGCGATTCCCGCTCCCCGTCGGTCAGGTCGGCGAAGGGCCGGGCGAGCAGGGCCGTCAAGCCACGCCGGTCTTCCTGCTGCCGCCAGCGCTCGGCGGCCGCCAGCACCTGCGTCTCCGCCTGTTCGGCGGACAGCCCATGGTCGGCGGCCGACGCGAGGGCGTTCGCGAACACCTCGGCATGGGGGCTTCCGGTGAAATGCTGGATCACGCCGGCGGTGGTC
Source organism: Candidatus Levyibacteriota bacterium (assembly GCA_050256935.1). GTDB lineage: Bacteria > Pseudomonadota > Gammaproteobacteria > Burkholderiales > Casimicrobiaceae > VBCG01. Next base: position 2,522 of record JBLMVY010000186.1, read on the forward strand.
AGTTCCCCCTGCGCGTCGCGGCAATGCGCGATCAGCGCCCCGAGCGCGGCAGCCTCCGGAGCGTCGGTGCCGGGTTGCGGCAACGCGTGGCGGCGGGCGAGGTCGGGTTCGAGCAGCACGCCCTGGATCAGCGAGCGCAGCAGCGACGGCGGCCTGCGCGCCGGCCCGCGGGGCGGGGTCTGCCGCGGCGGCAGGCTGCGTGGTGCCCGGTCTGCAGGCGGGGAGCTGTCGCCTAGCAACCCGGTCAGCTGGTCGCCGGGCAGCCCGGTGAGCTCGGCCAGCCGGCGCCGCAGCAGCGCTCCCATGATTGGCGCGGTGATCTGGCCGACCAGCGGCCGCGCCGCGGCGAGCAGCGCCGCGCGTCCCTCGGCCGTGCCGGGCGGGTGCAGCGCCGCGAGCTCGGACACCAGGTACTCGGACAGGGGTTGCGCGGCGGCGATCGCCTGCTCGAACGCCCCCTTGCCGCGGCTGCGGATGAAATCGTCGGGATCCTCGCCGTCGGGCAGGAACAGGAACCGCGCCTCCTTGCCGTCGGCGAGGACCGGCAAGGTGTTCTCCAGCGCCCGCCACGCCGCCTTGCGTCCGGCAGCGTCGCCGTCGAAGCAGAACACGACCGAATCGGCGAGGCGAAAGAGCTTTTGCGCGTGCACCGGGGTCGTCGACGTGCCGAGGGTGGCCACGGCGTAGTCGACGCCGTGCTGGGCGAGGGCCACGACGTCCATGTAACCCTCGACGACGACGACGCGGCCGG
>JBLMVY010000187.1:0-2905 GCA_050256935.1 Candidatus Levyibacteriota bacterium
GGTCGCGACCACGCCCATCACGCCGCCCCAGATCAGGCCGTTGATCAGCGCGACCGTCATCTCCTTCCTGATCAGCTGACGCGACTTCTCGCGCGTCACCTGGCCCAGCGCCGCAGCGCGCACGATCATGGTGATCGTCTGGTTGCCGGAGTTCCCCCCGATGCCGGCGACGATGGGCATCAGCGCGGCGAGCGCGACCAGCTGCTGGATCGAGCCCTCGAAGGCCCCGATGACGCGCGACGCGACGAACGCCGTGACCAGATTGATCGCGAGCCACGCCCAGCGGTTCTGGAAGGATTTCCACACCGACGCGAACACGTCCTCCTCTTCGCGCAGGCCGCCGTGCGCCAGCATTTCCTCCTCGCCGCGCCTGCGCACGAAATCGAGCACTTCGTCGACGGTCACCCGCCCGACGAGCTTGCCGTTGGTGTCGACGACCGGCGCGGACACCAGGTCGTAGCGCTCGAACGCGCCGGCGGCGGTCTCGGCCTTCTCGTGCTGCAGCAGCTTGACCGGTGGCGGGCGCATCACGTCGGCGACCAGCGTCTCGGGCTCGCTGACGATGATCCGGTTTACGGGCAGCACGCCGAGGAGCGTCTCGTGGCGGTCGACGACGAACAGCTGGTCGGTCTGCGAAGGGAGCTCCTCGAATCGCCGCAGGTAGCGCAGCACGACCTCGAGGGTGACGTCCGAGCGCACCTGCACGTCGTCGAAATCCATCAGCGCGCCGACCATGTCCTCGTCGAAGGACATCGCCGCGCGCAGCTCCTCGCGATCCTCCACCGAGAGGCCGCGGAAGACATCGTCCATCACCTCCTGCGGCAGGTCCGGCGCCAGCGCCGCGATCTCGTCGGTGGGCAGCGCCTCGGCGGCCGCCACCAGCTCCTCGGTGTCCATCGAGGAGATCAGGGAGTCGCGAACGGCGTCGGAGGTCTCGACCAGGATCTCGCCGTCGCGATCGGCCTTGACCAGGTCCCAGACGTAGAGGCGCTCGGGCAGCGGCAGCGCTTCGAGGATCCAGGCGATGTCCGCCGGGTGCAGGCGCGCGAGCCGCTCCTCGAGCTCCGCCCGGGTCTGCGTCGTGACGGGACTCTCGGCGGGCGCGCCGGCGGCCGCCCCGCCCTGCCGGTCCTGGATCAGTCCTTCGACGAGCCGATGTCGGCGCAGCAGCGCGGTGATCTCGGCGAGCGCGTCCTGCACGCGTTCGCGCGGCTCGGAGCGCTCCGGCGCCCGGGCATCGGGGCGAGTGGACATCGGCAGGATCTTCGCAAGTGCGGCAACGGGGGTCTGCGGCGAGCCGCGATTCTACGGCAACTCGGCCGAGGGCATCCGCGCGAGGATGATCCCGATCTTGCGGTTCAAGCCGGGTGCGCCCTGGTGGTACTCGTAGAAGCGCGGGTTGGGCGCCATCGCCGCCAGGCGCGCCGCCTGCGCCGCGTCCAGGCGCGATGCGGGAATCCCGAAATAGTGATGTGCTGCGGCCTCGGCGCCGAAGATGCCGTTGCCCCATTCGATCACGTTCAGGTAGAGCTCGAAGATCCGGCGCTTGTCGAGGATCGTCTCGAGCATCACCGTGATGACCGCCTCCTCGCCCTTGCGCAGCCAGGTCCTCGACCCGGAGAGGAACAGGTTCTTCGCGAGCTGCTGCGAGATCGTCGATCCGCCCGCGACGATGCGCCCGCGCCGCTCGTTCTTCTCCAGCGCCAGCGCGATGCCGTCCCAGTCGAAACCCTCGTGCTCGATGAACTTCGCGTCCTCGGCGGCGATCATCGCCCGCTTCAGGGGCGTGGCGATGCGCGCATAGGGCACGAACCGGTACTGCAGGCCCGCGCGCGGATTCTTCGCGCGGATGACGGCGAGCCGCTCGGCCATGAACGCGGTCTCCCGCGGCGGGTGGTCGCGCCACCACCAGATCATCGCCGCGAAGTACGCATGCAGGCCGATCAGCGCGGCCAGCGCCGCCCACAGCGCATAGGTGGCGAGGCGCCGCAGGCGCTTCACCGCCTACTCGCCGTGCAGCTCATCGCCCCGGGCGAAGGTCCACGTGCGCGTGATGTACAGCAGATCGGTGTCCCGGCGGATGTTCTCGGGGAACGGTGCGTAGGGCGCGGCCATCTCGACGATCTTGACCGCCGCGGCGTCGAGGATGCGCTGCCCGGACGAATGGTTGACCTTGACGCTGTCGATGCTGCCGTCGGCGCGTATCGCGACGGTCAGCACCAGGCTGCCGTAGAGCCTGTTCTCCCGCGCGGCTTCCGGATAGTTGAGGTTGCCGATGCGCTCGACCTTCATCCGCCAGTCCTCGACATAGCGCGCGAAGCGGTATTCCAGCGCCTGCGACCCCACGTACTTGCGGCGCGGGATCTTCTGGTACGCGTCCATGTCCTTGGCGATCTGCGCCTCGAGGCGCACGGCCTCGAGGGTCTTTTGCATCAGCTCGTTCGCCGTCGGCGAGGGGGTCGGCGCGACGGTGTCGACCGGCTGGGGCTCGGGCGCGGGCACCGAGACCGTCGATGCGCGCTGGGTCAGCATCTCGCGGGTCGTGTTCACGGGCGCCGGCGCGGGCGCGGCGGCGACCGCGACGTTGCGCTGCGGCTGCTCGCGCGGCAGCACCGGCAGCGGCGACTTGGCCCGGCGCTTCTGCTCGGTGTTGCCGCCGCCGTCGAGGTTCGCCTGGGCGAGAATGTCCGCCTTGGCCGGGCGCGTCTGCGACTTGGCGTTGACCAGCGCAACCTCGAGCGCGGGCCCCTTGTCCTTGAAGCGGTTGAAATCGAACGGGCTGAAATGGACGGCGAGGACGATCGCATGGACGGCGATCGACGCGGCGAGCGCGACCGCCGCGACCCGGCCATAGCGGGACGCGGAGAGCGCCTCCGGCGGGATCCGCGCGGGGGGGAGCGCGCCG
>JBLMVY010000188.1:0-4729 GCA_050256935.1 Candidatus Levyibacteriota bacterium
CCCCAGCGCGGCGCGTGCGAGCGCGAGCGGCACGCCGCGGGCGCGCGGGTGGCGCGCGAGCACGAGCTCGCGCAGCGAGAAATCGGCCGGCGCCGCGAGGTTGAATGCCCCCGACGCGCGACGGGTGAGCGCCAGCGCGATCGCCTGCGCGACATCGTCTTCGTGGACGCACTGCAGGCGCGGCTGGGGCTCGGGCAGGCGCACGTAGAGCGGCGCCGAGGCGATCTGCATCAGCAGCGGCTGGGCATGGGGACCCAGGATGATCGTCGGACGCAGGACCGCGGCGTCGGGAAGCTCCTGCGCGATCCAGGCGTCGACTTCGGCCTTGTGCAGCGCGTAGCGGAAACGGGGCAGGGGCGCGAGCGGCGCGTCCTCCGCGATGTCGGTGCCCCGGCCGTACACGGCGGCCGAGGAGAGGTGCACGACCGATCCCACGCCCGCGTCGTGCGCGGCCGAAAGCAGCGCCCGGGTGGCGTCGACGTTTGCGCGCAGCATCTCCCGCAGCGGCTGGCGCCCGCGCAGCACGACGAAGGCGAGGTTGACCAGCGCATCGGCGCCGCGCAGCTGCGCATGCGCGGCCTGCTCGCCGATGTCGGTGACGAGCGCGCGGAATTTCAGGTGCCCGAAGGCCGGCTGCACGCGGTCGATGCCAACGACCTGCGCGATCGCGGGTTCGGCGCACAGCATCGGCAGGACCGCGCGCGCGAGCCTGCCGGCCGCCCCGGTCACGACGACGCGCATCGGCAGGACCGGCGGCCGCGAATGCCCTGGTGCGCGGCGCGAACGCCGCCGTGGCGGGGAGTGCCGCGGTGCACCGCACGAGGGCCGCCGCGCAGGCTCACGGCTGCGCCAGCGCCGGCAGCACCTGCGACGCGATGCATTCGAGGGATTCGCGCACGACCTCGGTCGGCAGCGCGCCGGCGCCGACCGCGCACAGCAGGTGCGTGACGCCCGCTTCGCGATAGCGGTGGATGCGCGCGAGGCACTCGTCGGGCGTTCCGGCGACCGTCAGTCCGGCGAGATCGAGCAGGCGCGGCCGCGCCCCCCAGCGGGCCAGGCGCCGGAAGCGTCCGAGGTCGTGGAACTGCTCGTAGCTCGGCAGCAGGTTCTCGAGGACGGGCGCGGTGACGCGCAGGAGCTCGTCGTAGAACCAGCGGAACGCCGGTGCGGCGAGGCGACGCGCACGCGCGCCGTCGCGCAGGCACAGCATGCCGACGGTCATGCCGATGCGCATCGGCTCCGCATGCGTCCACAGCGCGCGGTAGCGACGGATGTCGGACGCCACCATGAACCAGGGCTTGAAGGGGCCCGCGAGCACGCCCAGTCCCGTTCGCGCCGCCCATTCGAAGGTGTCGGGACTCACCGCCGCGGTCCACAGCGGAGGATGCGGCCGCTGCGCCGGGCGCGGAACGATGGTCACGCCATCGAGGGTGAAATGCGCGCCCGAAAAGCGGACCGGACCGTCATCCGCCGCGGCGCGCAGGATCGCGAGCGACTCGTCGACCAGCGTGCGGCTGTCGGCCATCCGCACCCCGAACGCCGAGTATTCCTGGGGCGAGAATCCGCGGCCGATGCCGACCTCGAGCCTGCCGTCGCAGAGCAGGTCCAGCGTCGCGACCCGCTCGGCGACGTGCACCGGATGATGGTAGGGCAGCGGCACGACGCCCAATCCGAGCCGCAGGCGCGACGTGCGGCGCGCAAGCGCGGCGAGGATCAGCTCGGGCTTGGACGAATGCGAGTAGCCCGGCATGAAGTGATGCTCGACCAGCCAGACACCGTGGAACCCGAGCCGGTCGGCGAGCTCGATCTCCTCCAGCGTCTGTGCGTACGCTGCGGCCTCGCTGCGGCCGAGCTGCGGCGGCACCGAAAACTCGTGGAAGAGGTCGAGCTTCAGTTCATGTCCCCGATGGTTTGCCGTCGGCGTTCATGCCGGTATATTGCCAGCGATCGGGTCCGATCCGCCGCGACCCGTCTCCCAGGCCCCGATCCACGATCGTGCATCCGACCGCGCACACCCGCGCCCCCTACGAGGACCCGCTGCTCCAGATCGACTGGGATGCGGTCGATCGCGAGTGCTGGTGGCTGCCCCCGGATGCGCTGTCGCTCGCGGGCGTACCGGAGTTCGAGGCATTGCCGCTGGCCGACCGGCGCCGGCTGTCGCACTGCGAGTACCTGCACCTGCTGCAGACCGGACTCTGGCTCGAGGCGCTGTTCGTCGAGCGCCTCGCGCTGCTCACCTGGCGCGCCGGCGACGCGGACACCCGCGCGGCGTATCTGCGCGAGATCCGCGAGGAGGCGGGTCACAGCCTGATGTTCGTCGAGCTGATTCGGCGCAGCGGCATCGCGGTTGCGCCGCGGCAGGATGCGGGTCCGCGCATCGGGCATGCGCTGGGGCGCTTCGTCCCGCCGGGATCCGCGCTGTTCTGGGCGATGGTCGTGATCGGCGAGGAGCTGCCGAACCGGCTGAATCGCCTGCTGCAGCGCGGCGTCGAGGACGTGACTCTCAGTACCGTGGTGTTCAGGATCGCGCGGATCCACAGCCACGACGAGGCGCTGCATGCGGCTTTCGCCCGCAGGCAGTGCGAGGCGGCGACCCGGCGCCTCGCTCCCTGGCGTCGCGCGCTGCTGTCGCGCGTGCTCGCCCGGGCATTCGGCGCTTTCGCGAGCCACGTCCATTATCCGCCGCAGTCGATCTACCGCAGCGCGGGGCTGCTCCCGCCCGGGCGCTGGCGCGCCCGCGCCTTGCGCAATCCGCTGCGCCAGGCCCTCGCCCGCCGGACCGCGGCACCCACCGTCGAGTTCCTGCGGCGCATCGGCTGGAAGCTGCCCTAGAAACGAAAGGCCCCGCCAGCGGCGGGGCCCGGTGTCGCGTCGAGCGCGGATCAGGTCAGAAGTGGTGCGCCCACTGGATGCCCAGCGACCATTCGTACATCTGGATCTTCTCCTGCATCGAAGGCTGCATGCCCGGCGGGAAGAAGTTGTTGAACACGCTCGCACCCGACACGCTGTTGTTGAACGCGTACATGAACGCGCCGGTGATGTCGTTCTGGGCGTCGAGCTTGTACGTCGCCCCTGCCGTCGCATGGTCCTTGACCACGCCCGGCGCCAGGATGTTGAACGTGACGTCCTGGGGCTCGATCGGGTTGTCGCTGTGGTTGTAGCCCGCGCGCAGCGTCCACTGCGGGTTGAGCTTGTACTGGACGCCGAGCTTGATCACGTTGACGTCCTGCCAGCCGAAGCCGGCGCCGTTCGAGCCGCCGAGGCAGGCCGAGGGATTGCCGCCGGCGCACTGCAGGATCAGGTTGCTTCGGTTGGAAACGGAATGCGAATCGCTGTAGTTGATCCGCTCGTAGTCCAGCGCGAACTGCCATTCCGGCACCGGCGTGAACGAGACGCCCACGCCCCAGTTCGACGGGATGTCGAAGGCGCCGGACTCGGCGAACAGCCCCTGGTACTTGCCGAAATCGCCCATGCTGATCTTGGACGCGTAGGTCGCCCCGATCGCGAATTGCGGCGTGATCTGGCCGTAATAGCCGACGCGCACGCCCCAGCCGGTCGAGTTGTCGTAGCCGTTGTTGCTGACGTTGTGGGGCGAGGTCGACAGCCCCGCGAACGCCTGCACGCCCTCGGCCTTGAAGCGCTGGTAAGCGAACAGCGGGGCGATGGCGATCGAGTTCTGCGGATTGATCTTCCAGGCAAGCGTGGGCGCGACGATCAGCTGCGAGAGGTCGACGCCCAGGCTGCCGTTGCCGCACAGCAGGTTGTAGGGGCCGGGGGCCGGATTGAAGCCGCTGCCCGGCCCGGTCGCCGGTCCGCAGGCGCCGGGAGACGGCAGCTGCCCGCCCGAATAGTCGGTGTTCATGCCGCCATTGCCGAAGATGGTCACGCCCAGCGCGAGGTCGGGGCGGATCATCGTGTTGTACGACATCTCGGGAATGCCGAAGTAGTTGCTGCCGCTGTCGGCCGAGCCGTCGAGGCCGTAGGCTGCGCCGCCGCTGCGCTCCGCCTTGCGGTGCGGGCTGAACAGGTCGACCCCGATGGAGAACTGGTTGCCGGCGAACGCCATCGTCGCCGGATTGTTGGCGCCGCCATAGGCGTCGCCGGTCACGGCGTAGGACGCGCCGCCCATGCCCTTGGCGATCATGCCGTAGCCATGGCTGAAATACCCGTCGGTCGCGTGGGCGGCCAGCGGCACGGCGGCGACGAGCGCCGCGATCAGACGTTTCTGCACATTTCCCTCCTTGGGATGCTGCTGCGTTACGGCCGGCATCGGCGCCGGCACCGTTTTCGAATCGAATCGGTCGCGCTAGATGAACAGGCTGACGTCGGCCTCCTTCGCCATCGGCAGGAAGCTCGCGGCGCCGACGAATTCCTTGACCTCGGGAATGAAATCCTTGGGCTTGTAGCCGAACAGGTCGACGGTCATCTGGCAGCCGATCAGGTTGACGCCCGCCTCGAGACAGAGGCTGCGCAGCTCGGCAATGTCGGCGACCCCCTTGTTGCGGATGGTCTTCCTCATCATCCGCGTCGCGAAGGCCTCGTAGCGGGGCACCATCGACTGGACGATGTTCGGGATGTTCCAGCGGATCGACCTGAACCAGGCCGGACCGACCGGCATCTTCATCGGCATCGCGGGGTTGCCCAGCGGACTGACCTTGAGCTTGCGCATGTCCTTGCGCAGCAGCTCGAGGCCGTAGAAGGTGAAGAAGATCGTCACGTTCCAGCCGAG